>JAICUE010000557.1 GCA_025936015.1 Gemmatimonadaceae bacterium | reverse complement strand
CCGCTCGCGCGGCCGACGAAGTCACCGTTTCGGCGCCGGCGCGAAAGGAGATGAGCGGCGCTTCCGCACGGGAGTCTGTCGCTGGAGTGGCGCAGGGATATGCCGATGCGGGCGCCAAGTCGTGCTACTCACTGGAGAGCGCGCAGAGTGGCGCGATGTGGGGGGATCAGCCGCTCCCGCTCGTTGTGGTGGTCGATTCCGGACCGGCGGTCGGGACGAGGAACGCGACGCTGAGGTCGGCGGCGACGGGCACCGAGGTACGCGCCGCGTGGAAGCGCAGTGGCGGGGACAGCGTCGTGATCACACTCGAGCGTGTCGGTCTGGCAGGCACGATCGCGTTGGGCCCAGAGGCGGGGGGGCGTGCCGGCCTGGCCAGTAGCGGGGGGATCGCGTCGTCCGCGATGGCCTCGGCGCGGGTGGGCAGCGCCGCGCGGGCCAGGGCGAAGTCGGAAGCGCCACCCTCCGCAACGACGGTCGTGCCGGGCACCTCGGCGGAGCGCGTCCCGAAGACTGCGCCGCTCGCGGTAACGCTGCGCCCCGTCGCCTGCCCGCCCCACTGAGCTCCGTTCGCGAGCAAGGGCGACAGGAAGGGTCGGCGCGGATGTTGCGCCAGCCAGCGTAACATTCGATCCGCGGCACCGTCACGCCAGTAAGAAGACGCAAATCGATGATTTGCCGACCTTTCGCGCCATTCTCGGACCATTTGAAAGACACTATGGCGGCACGTCAGAGACACAATCACTAGATGCCTCCGCTGCCGCCTGATCCGTCCTGGCACCACGACGCCATCATCTATCAGCTCCACGTCAAAGCCTTCCGGGACTCGAACCGCGACGGCTACGGGGACTTTCGCGGGCTCCTCGAGAAGCTCGACTACATCGCCGAGCTCGGGGTGACGGCGGTGTGGCTGCTTCCCTTCTACCCGTCTCCGCTCAAGGATGACGGGTACGACATCGCCGACTACTGCGGCGTCCATCCGAGCTACGGGTCGCTGGAAGACGTGATCGCCTTCCTCGACGCCGCGCACGTGCGGGGGCTGCGCGTCATCACCGAGCTGGTGATCAACCACACCTCGGACCAGCACCCCTGGTTCCAGCGCGCGCGCCTGGCGCCGAAAGGGTCGACCGAACGCGACTTCTACGTCTGGAGCGACGACCCCAACAAGTACGCCGGCTCGCGCATCATCTTCACCGACACGGAGTCGTCCAACTGGGCGTGGGATCCGGTGGCGCAGCAGTTCTACTGGCACCGCTTCTTCACCCACCAGCCCGACCTGAACTTCGACAGTCCGGCCGTGCTGGAAGCGGTGCTGGACGCGATGCGCTTCTGGATGCGGCTCGGCGTGGACGGACTCCGTCTCGACGCCATCCCCTACCTCGTGGAGCGGGAGGGGACGAGCTGCGAGAACCTCCCGGAGACGCATGCCGTGCTGAAGAAGCTGCGCGCCGTGCTCGATGCCGAGTTTCCCGGGCGAATCTTTCTCGCCGAAGCGAACCAGTGGCCATCGGATGTGCGTCCGTATTTCGGCGACGGCGACGAATGCCACATGGCGTTTCACTTTCCCGTGATGCCGCGCATGTACATGGCCGTCGCGCGGGAGGACCGGACGCCGATCGTCGAGATCATGGCGCAGACGCCGCCGATCCCGTCGCAGTGCCAGTGGGCGATCTTCCTG
>JAICUE010000507.1 GCA_025936015.1 Gemmatimonadaceae bacterium | reverse complement strand
GGCGACGTCGCCGGCGTGCTGGTCGAGGATGGCGCGCCGGCCGGGGGCGCGGCCGCTCCAGCCGCGCCGGCGGCCAGCGTTCCGCCGGTGGCGCCACCGGCCGCCAATGGCGGCGCGCCGGCGGCCGAGCCGACGGCCGCACCGGCCAACGCGCAGCGCAACGTCCGCATCGACCTGCGACGGCTCGACAACCTGATGAACCTCATCGGCGAGCTGGTGATAACGCGCGGCCGGCTGACGCAGCTCGCCACGACGATCGCCGACAGCGCGCTCGAGGAGACGGTCACCCAGGCATCGCGGCTGATCAGCGACCTGCAGGACGAGATCATGACGAGCCGGATGGTGCCGGTCTGGCAGGTCTTCGACCGCTTCCCGCGCCTCGTGCGCGACGCGGCGCGGACCCTCGGCAAGCAGATCGAGTTCACCATCGAGGGGAAGGAGATCGAGCTCGATCGGTCGCTGCTCGACGAGATCGGCGACCCGGTCGTCCACCTGCTGCGGAACGCGATCGACCACGGCATCGAAACCCCCGCCGAACGGAAGGCGAGCGGCAAGCCGGCCGAGGGACAATTGCGGCTGGAAGCTTTGCGAGATCGCTCGGCAATCGTCATTCGTGTGAGGGATGACGGCAAGGGAATCGACCGCGACCGGGTGCTGAAAAAGGCGAAGGACGCCGGCCTGGTCGAGCCGACTCGTGCCGATCTCTCCGACGACGAGCTGATTCGACTGATCTCCCGCCCGGGCTTCTCGACGGCCGAGCGGATTACCGACATTTCCGGACGCGGCGTCGGCATCGACGCGGTCCAGACTCGCGTTCGCGCGTTAGGCGGCCTGGTCGAGATTCGCTCGGTGCCGAAGAAGGGGACGACCGTCACGGTGCGGCTGCCGTTGACGCTCGCCATCGTCCGCGCGCTGATCGCGCGCGTCGGCGACGAGCTCTATGCGCTGCCGATGACGCACGTCAACGAGACGGTCTCGCTGAAATCGGCGCAGCTGCGGCGGGTGAAGGGACGGGAAGTGCTGGTGCTGCGCGACGACGTGCTGCCGCTGCTCCGGATGCGCGAGCTGATGGGGCTCCCGGTGACGGAGGAGAAGGCCGAGCAGGTCGTCGTGATCGAGATCGGCGACAAGCGCGCCGGCCTGATCGTCGACGAGCTGGTCGGGCAGCAGGAGATCGTGGTCAAGCAGTTCGATAGCGTACGCGGCGGGCTCGCGCTGTTCAGCGGTGCAACAATCCTCGGCGATGGCGCTCCGGCGCTCATCGTCGACGTCAGCAGTCTGCTCTGAGGAAATAATGGACGACATACGGTCTTTGAAGCCGAACCAGCTCGACGCATTGCGCGAAGTGGCGAACATCGGCGCCGGACACGCCGCGACGGCGCTGTCGCAGATGACGGGCTGCACGATCATGATCAGCGTGCCGACGATCAACATCGCCAAGCTCGAGGACGTCCCGCCGCAGGTATCGGGGCCCGAGGAGCCGGTCGCGGCGGTGCTGATGCACATGCTCGGCGACCTCACCGGGCGGACGCTGCTCGTCTTTCCGAAGCCGACGGCGATCCGGCTCTCGGAACTGATGCTGCGGCGGCCGCATGGCTCGTCGAAGGATCTCGGGGATCTCGAGCAGTCGGCGATCAAGGAAGCCGGCAACATCCTCAGCGGCGCGTACATGAACGCGCTCAGCGACTTCATGGGACTGATGCTGCTTCCGTCCCCGCCCAGTCTCGCCGTCGACATGTCGGATGCGGTGCTGACGACTGCCTACCTGCAGTTCGGCAGCGATCGCGACTACGTGTTCTGTGTCGAGAGCGAGTTCTACCTGCAGGACATCGGCGAACGCCTTCGCGGGTTCTTCCTGCTGCTTCCCGATTACGCGTCGCTGCAGGCGATCCTCAAGGCAGTGCGCGTCGCCTAACGGCAAGCCTGGGCGCCCCCCCCCACGGCCGCGGGCTCCGGCGAGTCCCTCGGGTCTTTCCCCGGGCGCATCCCCCCGGGCGCCGGGGGCCCGCACAACAATCTCGGGGTCCT
>JAICUE010000089.1 GCA_025936015.1 Gemmatimonadaceae bacterium | reverse complement strand
TCGAGCCCCAGCGCTAGATTGGGAGACGAAACACGACTGCCCGGGTGGCGGAATCGGTAGACGCAGGGGACTCAAAATCCCCCATCACGCGAGTGATATACGAGTTCGAGTCTCGTCCCGGGTATTCAATCGATGCAGGCCCACCTTTGGCGATGACCGGCGCTCCCGCCGGGCGCGGGGTTTCCGCTCTGTCAGTCCGGTCAGCGTTCGCGTGCGCGTTAGGCGCCGCCCTGTTTTTCTCCGCCGCGCTCCCAGCCGCTGCCGGCGCGCAAGCTCCCGCCGACAGCGTTCGCCGTGACAGTACCCGCGCCGACAGCGCACGTCGCGCTCCCGCTACCCTCGCTCCCGTCCGGGTGACCGCGTTAGGCGGGTCGCTCGCGCCGGGCCGGGTCCCGTACGCGGTCTCGCTGTCCGTGCCGTCCGACGTCGCCCGGCTCCGTGCGCCGCTCGCCCTCGACGACGCGCTGCGCGGGATTCCCGGCCTTGCCGTCGACAACCGCTACAACATCGCCCTTGGCGAGCGCATCACGATTCGCGGCTTCGGCGCGCGCACGCAGTTCGGTGTCCGCGGCGTTCACGTCGACGTGGATGGCGTGCCGGCAACGATGCCTGACGGTCAGACGACGCTGAGCCATGTCGATCCGGGCACCGTCTCGAGCACGGAGGTGCTCCGCGGTCCGGCGTCATCGCTGTATGGCAACGCAGCGGGCGGTGTGGTCCGCCTGACGACGCTCTCCCCATTGCAGCTCGGCGACGACATCCGCCTCTCGAGCAGCGTCGCTGAGCGCGGGACGGTGACGACTCGGGCAAGCGTGAGTGGCGTGCGCGCGGGATGGGGAGCAGAAGCTCGCGTGAGCTCGCTTGATTACCGAGGCTTTCGCGAGCACTCGAACGCTCGCGACCTTCGCGGCGGCGGGCAGCTCGTTCATTCCGGCGCGCGCGACACGCTTCGCCTTACGCTTGCCACCGTGGACTACGACGCTGACAATCCCGGCGGCCTCACCGATTCGGCGAGCGTCGCGGCGCCGCGCAGCGCGTCGGCCACGAATCTCCTCTACCGGACGGGGGAGAAGGGCAGCCACCGTCAGGCCGGCATTGCCTGGCGACGAGCAGGCGACGCGTGGACGCTCGACGCGAGCGCGTGGGGGCTTGGCCGTCACCTCGTCAACCCAATCCCGCAGCGCGTCATCGACCTGAAGCGGAGCGCGGCAGGCGCGCGGGTCGCCATCGAGCACGGCGCGGCAGACGCGCGACTATCCTTCGGCGGCGGGATCGAGCACGGCTCACAGTGGGACGATCGCAAGTCCTTCGACAGCCAGGCTGGCGTCCCCGCGGCGCTGGCACTCGATCAGAATGAGCGGGTGATGTCCGACGGCGCGTTCGCCCGCGCGGCGCTCAGTCTCACGCAATCCGTGAGCGTGCTCGGCTCCGTTCGGGGGGATCGCGTCGGCTTCCGCGTCGCCGACCATCTCGTGACTGCGACCGACCCCGATGACGGCGGCTCGCGCACCATGAGCGCGGTGAGCCCATCGCTCGGCGTCTCGTGGATGCTGACGCCGCGAGTCTCGACTTACGCGAACATCGCGACTGCGTTCGAGACGCCGACGACGACCGAGTTGGCGAATCGTCCGAACGGGGCCGGCGGGATGAACCCTGATCTCTCGCCGCAGCGTGTCGTGGCCACGGAAATCGGCGCCCGTGCGCCGTTAGGCACGCTCGGCGCGGCGACCATCGCCCTCTTCGATGCCCACATCCGCGACGCCCTCGTTCCCTTCGAGGTCGCATCTGCACCAGGGCGCCAGTTCTATCGCAACGCGTCGCGCGCGCGGCAGCGGGGGATCGAGGGGAGTGCTTCCGCGCTGCTCCGCCCGTGGGCGCTGGCCCGCGTCGCCGCAACCGTCGTCGATGCGAGATTCGCCGCAACCGACACGGCGGCCGGCCTCGTCGCCGGCCGGAGAATCCCTGGAGTCTCGCCATTCCGCGCGGACCTGTCGGTGACCGCCGGCGCTGGAGGCCCGATCCGCGCCGAGCTGCTCGCGACGACCCAGTCGCGAACTCCCGCGGATGATGCGAACAGCGCGTGGGCGCCAGCGTTCACGGTCCTCGATCTCGACGCCGGCGTTGCACCCCGGACGGTCGGCGCCGTAGCGGTCTCGGCGTCAGTCGCGCTGTCGAACATCTTCGATCGCCGCTACGATACGTCGGTCGTGCCGAATGCCGCGCGCGCGCGCTTCTTCGAACCGGGCCCGGGTCGCACGTTGACTGTCACATTCGAGCTGTCACGACCGCGCGCACGCCGGTGAAGCGCTGCGCTGCATGAGCGACCGTCAGTCATGAAGTTGGCGACACTCTTTCGCGAATCACATATAAGTCGTAATATGAGCGCGACGGTTGGCGCCGAGGCCGGCGGTCGATCGCGCGGTAGTTCCCCCCGGGAGATTCACGGATGATCGTCAGACGCATCGACGCCGGCATGAGCCGGAGTCTCACCACGGCGCGCACGGTGCGCGAGGCGAAGACGCCTCGGCGGCCAGCTCGTCGTGCGGCCGCGGCTGAGGGCGTCCTGGTGGGCGCACCGCGCGAGTGACGGCGCCGGCAACCCCCGCGCGCACAGCGCCCGCCGCTCCGACGGACAACCTGGAAAAACTCTCGGCACCCAGCTGGTCGATCGAAGAGGCAGAGGCGCTGCTGCGCACGCTGCCGGCGATCGCCTCTGCGCGTGTCCTCCGCGATCCCGACGGCACCGTCCGCGACGTTCACGTTCTCGCGACGACGGACCTCGGCCCGAAGCAGATCGTGCGCAACGTCGAGAGCGCGCTGCTCGCACGCTACGGAATTCGCCTCGATCACCGCGCGATCTCGGTCGCGCAGAGTGCGACTGCACGCGTCGCTGGCGCCGCCGCGCGCACGGAAGCGCCGGCGAAGGACGTCGCCCCGGCTCCCGCGCCCGCCCCGGCCGCTCTACCCGCGCCGACACCCGGGCGCGGAATCTATTTCGAGGACGTCGAGGTGCGCCGCTCGCGCAGCGCGGGGCTCGCATGCACGGTCACGTTGCGGACTGGCGGCGAGACGCACACCGGCGAAGCGTCAGGCGTCGAGACCGCGCGCGCCCGCGGTGAGCTGGCGGCCACCGCCGCTGTTCGTGCGTTGGCCCCGCTGCTCAGCGAGGGCGTAACGCTCGCCTTCGAGTCATGCGTGGTCGTCGCCGCGGCTGATCGCGAATTCGCGTTCGTCGTCGTGAGCGGCCGGAGTGGCCGCGAGACCACCGTGCTCTCCGGAAGCTGTGAAGTGCGCGATGGAATCGAGACGGCAGCCGCGCTTGCCGTCCTCGACGCCACCGAGCGCTGGATGGAGCGCGGCGGCGCGCGCTGAGCGCCGCCGCCCCTCGGGAAGAAGCGGCTCGGCAGCGCGCTCGGCGTGAAATATCCCGCCGAGCGCCGCGGCCAATCGCTTGCCGCTCCCCTGCGGCGTAAATAGCTTTCCGCCCCACACCTCGATTGCTCCGGCCGCGCACGCGGCCTTCGTCGAGGCCAGCCGTGCACTTCCCACCATCACCTCTCATGGCGAGCTACAAGTTCGCGAAGGTCCCGTCCTCCGGCGAGCGTATCGAATTCAGCGGTAACAAGCTGAAGGTGCCGAACAAGCCGATCATCCCGTTCATCGAGGGCGACGGCACCGGACCGGACATCTGGCGAGCGTCAGTTCGCGTGTTCGACGCAGCGGTCGAGAAGGCGTATGGCGGCGAGCGGAAGATCCAGTGGATGGAGATCTTCGCCGGCGAGAAGGCGTTCAAGCAGTTCAACGACTGGCTTCCCCAGGAGACCGTCGACGCGTGCGCCGAATTCCGCGTGTCGATCAAGGGACCGCTGACCACGCCCGTCGGCGGCGGCATTCGCTCGCTGAACGTGACGCTGCGCCAGGTGCTCGACCTCTACGCCTGCATTCGCCCGGTGCGGTGGTTCGAGGGAGTCGGCGCGCCGGTGAAGGATCCGGGAAAGGTCAACGTCGTGATCTTTCGCGAGAACACCGAGGACGTGTACGCCGGCATCGAGTTCAAGGCGGGAAGCCCCGAAGCCAACAAGCTGCGCGACTTCATCGGCCGCGAGCTGAAGAAGGAGATTCGCGAAGGGTCGGCGTTAGGCATCAAGCCGATGTCGGAGTTCGGCTCGAAGCGCCTGGTCGACATGGCGCTCGATTACACCGTGAAGAACAAGCGCTCGTCGCTGACGCTGGTGCACAAGGGGAACATCATGAAGTTCACCGAGGGCGCCTTCCGCGACTGGGGCTACGAAGTCGCGAAGGAGAAGTACGGCGCGACGGTGATCGACAACGGTCCGTGGTGCAAGCTCCCCGACGGCGCGATCGTCAAGGACGTCATCGCCGACGCCATGTTCCAGCAGCTGCTGCTGCGCCCCGACGAATACGCGGTGATCGCGACGCCCAACCTCAATGGCGACTATCTCTCCGACGCCGCGGCCGCGCAGGTTGGCGGGCTCGGAATCGCGCCCGGTGGCAACGTTGGCGACGGCGTCGCGGTGTTCGAGGCGACGCACGGCACGGCGCCCAAGTATGCGGGACTCGACAAGATCAACCCGGGCAGCGTGATCCTGTCCGGCGTGATGATGCTCGATTACATGGGCTGGAACGAAGCCGGTGCGCTGATCGTGCGCGGACTGGAGAACGCGATCAAGTCGAAGAAGGTCACCTACGACCTCGCGCGCCAGATGCCAGGCGCCACCGAGATTTCCACCTCAGGATTCGGCGACCAGATCATCGCCGGCATGCGCGCCTGACGCGCGCCGCACTCACGCCAGCCCCGCCGATGCCACTCACCCTTTCTGTTCGCCGCGCCGACGCCGGTGCGGTCGAGACTCCGCTGCTCATCGTCGCGCTCCCGCCCGACGCAACCGTCGGCGCCGACCTCACCGCGCTCGACGCCGCCCTTGGCGGCGCGCTTGGACGGACGCTGTCGCGCCGCGATTTCCGCGGCGCGCGCGACGAGTCGCTCCACCTCGCCGGCGGCGGACGCGGTCCCCAGCGGGTGCTGCTCATCGGCCTCGGACGAGACACCGATCGTCACGCCGCGCTCCGACGCGCCGCAACGTTAGGCGGTCGGCTCGCCCGCAAGCTCGGCGCGCCGTCGCTGGCGTGGTATTCGGCCAACATCGATGAGCGCGGCGTGGAAGTCGTGATGGCCGGGCTCTCGGCCGGCAGCTGGGAGTTCGCCGAGACGAAGAGCGCGCCACCGGAAGAGGAACGGCGGCCAGCGTTAGGCGAGGCGGTCATCCTCGTCAGCGACGAGAAGGCTGGGGAACGCGGCCTGCGCAGCGGCCGCGCCGTCGCCAGCGGCTACGCGCTCGCCAAGCGGCTCGGGATGATGCCCGGCAATCTGTGCACGCCGGACTACCTCGCCGAGACGGCGCGCGAGATCGGCGCGCGGCATGGCATGAAGGTCACCGCGCTCGGACGCGCCGAGATGGAGCGCGAGAAGATGGGCTCCTTCCTCTGCGTCGCGCAGGGCACGCCGCAGGAGCCGAAGCTCATCGCGGTCGAGTACCGCGGGGGGAAGGAGGGCCAGGCGCCCGTCGTGCTGGTCGGGAAGGGCCTCTGCTTCGACAGCGGCGGCATCTCGATCAAGCCGGCGCAGGGGATGGAGTGGATGAAGTTCGACATGTGCGGCGCCGCCGGAGTGCTCGGCGCGCTCGAGGCGATCGGCGGGATGAAGCTGCCGGTGAACGTCGTCGGCCTCGTTGGCGCGACCACCAACATGCCGAGCGGGACCGCGGTCAAGCCGGGTGACGTCGTCCAGGCGATGAACGGAAAGTTCATCGAGATCATCAACACCGACGCCGAGGGCCGCCTCGTCCTGGCCGACGTGCTGGCCTACGCGTCGCGCTACAAGCCGGCCGCTGTCATCGATGCCGCGACGCTCACCGGCGCCTGCGTCATCGCGTTAGGCCACACGGCTACCGGCGTGTTCGGCGCGGATGAGGAGCTCGTCGACGAAGTGCTGAGCGCCGGCCGCAAGGCGGGCGAACCGGGTTGGCCGCTCCCGCTCTGGGACGATTTCCGCGACCTCATCAAGTCCGACGTCGCCGACGTCAAGAACTCGGGCGGGCGCCCGGCGGGATCGATCACCGCGGCGATGTTCCTCCGCGAGTTCATCGGCGACTATCCATGGGTCCACCTCGACATCGCCGGCACCGCGTATTCGGAGACCGACCTCGTTGTCCTGCCGAAGGGACCCACCGGCATTCCAGTCGGGACGTTTCTCGAGTTCGTACGCGGGAGGGCCGGCTGACGCTGGCCGCACGAATTCTCCGTACGTGCGCCGGCCTCGGCATCATCGCCGGGGCCGTTTTTCCAGTCGTGAGTGCGGCGCAAGGGACACCAGCCGACACCGCCAAGCCGAAGGCGCCGGTACAACAGCCGGTGAAGCAGCCGGTGGTGATCGAGGCGCCGATCCCGCTTCCCGTCGATTCTCAGGCGGTGCTCGACACGGCGACGGTGAGGCAGCGTCGCGACTCCGTGCACGCTGATTCGGTCAAGGCCGACACGCTGCGCGCGCCGACTGCGCGTGCCGAGGCGCCGATGCTCCCCGAGACGGGGACAGGGTGGCAGTGGAACCGCGACGAGATGTTCGCCAGTGGCGCGATCACCCTCGCCGATCTCCTCGAGCGTGTCCCCGGCGCGATCCAGTTTCGCCCGAGCTGGTTCCACTCGCCGGCCACGGTCTCCTTCCTCGGCGATCCAGGTGCGATTCGCGTCTTTCTCGACGGCGTCGAGCTGGATGCGCTCGACCCGCGCAACGGCAACGTGCTCGACCTCGCGACGATTCCGCTCTGGACGCTCGAGGAAGTGCGGGTCGAACGCGGCGCCCGGGAGTTGCGCGTGCACCTGCGGAGCCTCCGCTACGACCGCACCATCGCCAACACGCGCGTCGACGTCAGCACGGGCGACCTCGGTACGAATCTCTACCGCGGCTTCTACGGGAAGCGTTATGCACACGGCGAAGTGCTGCAGGCGGGATTGCAGCAGTACGCGACCTCGGATCCGACAACGGGGTTGGCCGGGGCCAACGCCGGCGGCCGCTCCCTCGCATTGATGCTGCGCACCGGGTGGGCACGCGGACCGTGGAGTGCCGACGCGTTCATCGTCCGCGACGGGCGCACGCGAAACACTGAGGTCGCATACTCGACGAAGGGTGGAAACGCCGAGACGATCCTCGGCACCGCGATCGCGGATTCGATTCCAGCGCTCCGATCTACCCGCACCGACGCGTACGTGCGCGGCGCGTATGGCGATCCGGAGAGCGGGCCGTGGCTGCAGGCGATCGCGGCAACGTCCGCCTTTCGTGAAGCGACCGGTCAGAGCGGGGCTCGCCTTCCGCCGCCGGTGACGAAGAGCGACAGCGTTCGCGGATACGGCACCCTCGCCGACACGCAGCCTTCGCGCGCGCAGTACGTCTTTGCGGGAGGGCTGACGCGGTGGGGAGCGCGCATCAGCGCGACCGCGCGTCTGCGAGTGTTCGACGGCCTGACGGTGACGTCGCCATCCGCTCGCGCTTCCTGGGATACGCGGTTCGGCGCGGTCTCAGCGCGCGCGGAACGGGATGGGTTCAACCACAGCAACACGCTCGAGGCGGGAATCACGGCGCTCCCTTTCCCATTCGTCTCGCTGACTGCGGTTGCCGAGCGTCAGCAAGGCGCGAACGACGGGACTCCGCCGGGCAACGCCATTCGCGCCGAAGCGGGCGTCCATTATCGCTCGGCTTGGCTCGCCGGCGGCGTCCTGCTTCGCGATTCGACGCTCGTCGACGTGCCGCTCGTGTACTACAGCGACTATGCGCCCGGCTCCCCGAATCGTCCGGCCAGCCGGATCGCAGTCGGAGATGCTCGCGGTGTCTTCGCCAGCGTCAGGGGGAAGCTGTACCGCGACGTCGGTCTCGACGCGACGGCCACGCGCTGGAACTCACCGGATCTCTTCCGCCCCCAGCTCGAGTCGCACGCGGAGCTCTACTTCCGGACGCACTGGCTGAAACGGTTCCCCGACGGGCGCTTCGGCTTCAATGGGACAGCGATCTACGAGTCCCGTTCGGCGGCGACATTTCCCGCGCCGGATGCGGCGGCAACGTCGACCGTCCGCGGGGTTCAACTCCTTTCGACGCTGATCGAGTTCCAGATCCGCAGCGCGTACATCAGCTGGCAGCTGCGGAACATCATCAACAATCAGTACGGCGTCATCCCGGGCTACCTGCAGTCCCGGCGCTCGACGAACTTCTACGGCGTTCGTTGGGAGTTCTACAATTGATCGCTCAAATTGACAATGTCGTTGTCGCTTCGTAACTTGACTGATTGCCGATGATACGGAGCATGACCGGTTTCGGGGCCGCCGAAGGGCGTGTCGGGAGCTCGCGGGTGACCGTCGAGCTGCGCTCCGTGAACCATCGCTTTTTCAATCCGACGATCAAGCGTCCGGGCGCGTTCGCGCGCTGGGAGGCCGATGTGCGAGAGGCGCTGCGGAAGCAGGTCGCGCGCGGCCACGTCACGCTGTTCGCGCGCGCGGAGCGCGATGAGCTTCGCGGCTCGTCGATCGACGAGGCGAAGTTCGCACAGCATGTCGAGCAGCTGCGCGAGCTGCAGCAGCGCTTCTCGCTTGGCGGC
>JAICUE010000433.1 GCA_025936015.1 Gemmatimonadaceae bacterium | reverse complement strand
GTTGATGACGATCATCAACCGCGCGCTGTCGAAGAAGGCGGATCATCGCTACGCGACGACCGAGGCGATGCTCCACGCGCTCGACGCGGTGCCATTCAGCGCCGAAGACCGGCGCCAGGGTGAAGACGATCTGCGGACGCTGGCGCGCGGCGGCCTGCTCCGGCGGATAGACGCCGATCCGCTGCCGCCGATGATCGACCCGACTCGCGGCACGCCGACCGGGACGGTACCGGTGCTCCCGGTCGCGCTGCGACGCCGGAAGAAGCGCCGTGTCGCCGCACTCGGCGGCGCGGTCGCGGTCGCCGCGCTCGGCTGGGCCGGGGTCTCGCTCCGCGCCGGATCCGCCCGCGCCGCCCGCACCCAGGCGGCGACCACCGACACCACCGCGAGCGCGGTCGTCAGGCCTAACGGTCTCGACAAGGGCGCCGGGATGAAGGATGGGGCGGCGGCGAAGCCGGCGGATTCGGCGGCGGCGAACAAGCTCGCGCTTTCGGCGTCGGTACCCGCCACCGCGAGCGCGGCGCCGGCCGCCGCTCCGGAAACGCCACCCGCGCCGGGCCTGATCCGCGCCCGCGCCTACCCTGTCGACGCCGAGATTTTCGTCGACGGATTGTCGCTGGGCAGGGGCGTGGTGCTCGATGCGCAGGTGCCGGCCGGCCGCCGCCGGCTCCGTGTCCGCGCGCCAGGCTACATCGATTTCGATTCGACGATCACCGTGATTGCCGGCGAGACCGCGCAGATTCCGCGCATCACGCTGCAACCGACCGAGGTCTCACCGTGAGAACGGGTGACACGCGGCGAGCCCGCCCGTGGCTGACGGTGCTCGCTCTGTTGCTGCCGCTCGTCCTCGCCTTCGCGACACCGCGCGCAGCAGCCGCGCAGGGCAGCACCGCCGAGTCGCTGGCCCAGGCGACGAAGCTCTACGAGGATCTCCAGGTCGAGCGCGCGCTCGTGCTGCTGCGCCAGGTCATCTCGCCGAGCTCGCCCTATGAGGTTTCCCACGAGCAGCGAGTGAAGGCATACGTCTACCTCGGTGCGTCGCTGGCGATTCTCGGAATGCGCGATTCCTCGATCGCCTACTTCCGCGCGGCGCTCGAGCGCGATCCGTTCACCGACCTGGATCCGTCGCGCTTCACCGAACGGGAACGCACCGCGTTCGGCGAAGCGCGGCGACGGACCCTTGCCGTCGGGGCGCGTCCACTGGCTCCGCGGCGCATCGACCCGCATACCGACGCGATCCCGATGGCGATCGTCTCGACGCACGACGCGGCAGTGCGCGCCGAGGTCGTCGCCGCCGGCGATACCTCCGGGGTCGCGGTGTTCGATCGTGAGGCGGAGGGCGTGCGCGAGATCGCCTGGAACGTCCGACTCGCCGATGGGCGAATCGCTCCCGCCGGCCGCTACTGGCTCGTCGTCCGCGCGCTCGACAACGCCGGAGTCACCGACAGCTCGAGCGTCGGCTTCGAGCTCGCGTACGACGTCGCTCCGCTCGAGGACTCGATCCCGCCCCTCGCGACATCGGACCTCCTTCCGGAGCGTTGGCCGCGCTCGAGCGCGTTTCGACAGCTCGGCAAGGGCGTCGCGTTCGCCGCCGCGGGGCTCGCCGTTTCGACGTTAGGCAGCGGCAAGCTGGAAGGCAGCGGCCGTCCGCTGGCGAGGGGAATCGCGATCGCCGGACTCGCGTCCGGCGTCGCCGCCGCGTGGGATCGCACGAGGCACCCGGTGAACGAGGCCGCGGTCCAGGCGAACCAGCGCCGCCGCGATGCAGTCGCCGCCCGCAATGCGGAGATCGCCAGTCGCAACGCGGCGCGCCTCGCGCTGCTGCGCATCATCGTCATCCCGATCGGAGCGCCGGAATGAAGCGCGGCTCATTGACAGCCATGGCGATCGCGGCTGGCTCCGCGCTTCTCGTCTCGTCCGCGCCTGCCGATGCGCAGTCGCGCCTGACGCTGCCACCGGGCGCGGTGTCGGCGGTCGCCGTCAGCGCCGATCATCGAGTCGACACCGGTACTGGCCTCGAGCAAAGCACGGGGCCGTTGTTCGGTGCGCAGCTCGACCTCGAACCCGACGACCGCATCGCCTTCTCGCTTCGTGCGCTCGGCGGAACGCTCAACCCGCAAACGGAGAATGCCGAGGCGCGCGACGTCGGCGAGCTCTCGCTCACGACGCGGCTCGACATGGTGTCATGGTTCCGCGGCACGGTGACGGCCCTTGGCCGAAGCTACGACGGTGCGCTCGCTCGCCAGCGCTGGACCGAGCTCGCACTCGGCGGCGAGGGACACGGGACGCTCATCGACGGTGTCCTCGACGCATCGGTCGGACTCTCGCTCGCCCCACTGGTGGAGGTGACGGGACGCCAGCGTCCCGACCTCGCCGTCGCCGGCCTAGCCAGGCTGCGACATGTCGGCGAGCACTTCGACCTCTCGCTTGGCTACTCGCTCGAGCGCTACGACTTTCCGAGTGTCGGCGGGGAGCGGCGCTTCGAAGAGATCTCGATGCTCGTCTTCCGCGGCGGACTGCGCATCGGATCGCACCGGGGCAACGGGCCGCGATAGCCGCACGCTTTGGATGGAGGGCGCGCGCCGCCCTCGCGAGCGGTTCGACATCACGCCGCACGCAAGGGGTGGCGCAGGGGGCGAACCCGGGGACAGCTTTGGCGGTGCACTCCCTAACGCTTCCACGCCCCAGAATGCGACCCACACACTTCGCTGTCATCACCGTCGCCCTCGGCGCGACGGTGGCCAGTCAGACGCTCAGCGCGCAGCAGCAGCAGCGCCCCGCCGACCTGATCGTCACCGGCGCCCGCATCTACACCGTCGACGACTCGCGCCCGACCGCCGAAGCGCTCGCGGTCCGCGATGGACGCATCCTC
>JAICUE010000522.1 GCA_025936015.1 Gemmatimonadaceae bacterium | reverse complement strand
TTCGTGAATGACGCGCGCGTCGTCGGCGGGGTCGGTGAAGAACCCGAATGACGTGAAGAGATTGAGCACCACATCGAAGCGATCCGACCAGCGCGTCGGGAGCTTCCGCATGTCACCGCGCGTATAGCGCAGTCGCTTGCCCGTTCCCCGTTCCTTCGCCCTGGCGAGCAGCGGCTCCGAGTAGTCGAGCCCGTCGACGTCGAAGCCCGCCTCGGCGAGGAGATGCGCATGCCGGCCCTGGCCGCAGGGGACGTCGAGGATCTTCGCGCCATCCGGGGCGCCGAGAATGTCGACGATGCGCGTGACTTCCTGCCGATCGCGCTCGAGGGTGAAGAGCGGCTCGTACTCGAGCAGGTACTGCGCGTCGAAGTAATCTTTCCACCAGTCGGCGGCGGTGGCCGCCGACTGCGTTTTATTCGATCTCGCGCCGCTTCGTGTCCTCAGAAGAACACCGGCTCGCGATACGCGCCGAACACGTCTTCCATCGCGGCGCGAATCTCGTACAGCGTGCAATAGACGCGGGCGCAATCGAGGAGCGCGGGCATCACGTTCTGCTTCTCGCGCGCCGCCTGACGGAGGGCGTCGAGACGCGCGCTGCAGAGCGCGTTGTCGCGCGTGGCGCGGAGCTTTGCCATCTTCTCACGCTGATCGCGCTCGGCGTCGGCGCCGATCTTGAGGAGCGGGATCGTCAGCTCCGGCTCCTCGGTCACGAACTCGTTGACGCCGACGACGACGTGCCGGTGCTGCTCGATCTCCCACTGCTGCCGCGCCGCCGACTCGGCGATCTTGCGCTGGAACCAGCCGACCTCGATTCCGCGGGCGACGCCGCCGACGCCTTCGATCTCGGCGAACAGCTTCTCGGCGTCGGCCTCCATCTGGTCGGTGAGCGCCTCGACGTAGTAGGACCCGCCGAGCGGGTCGATCACGTTAGGCACGCCGGTCTCGTAGGCGAGGATCTGCTGCGTGCGGAGCGCGACCTGCACCGCCGACTCGGTCGGCAGCGACAGCGTCTCGTCCATCGAGTTGGTGTGGAGCGACTGCGTCCCGCCTAACGCGGCGGCCAGCGCCTGGTACGCGACGCGGACGACGTTGTTCATCGGCTGCTGGGCGGTCAGCGTCACGCCGGCGGTCTGCGAGTGGAAGCGCAGCACCAGCGACCGCGGATCCTTCGCGCCGTAGCGCTCCTTCAGGTGACGTGCCCAGATGCGGCGGCTCGCCCGCATCTTGGCGATCTCCTCGAAGAAATCGTTGTGGACGTCCCAGAAGAAGGAGAGGCGCGGCGCGAACTCGTCGACGTCCAGTCCGCGGGCGATTCCACGCTCCACGTAGGTAAAGCCATTCGCGAGCGTGAACGCCAGCTCCTGCGCCGCCGTCGCTCCGGCCTCGCGAATGTGGTAGCCGCTGATCGAGACGGTATTCCATAACGGCGCATGCGTCGCGCCCCACTCGAAGCAGTCGACGATCAGCTTGAGCGCGGGCTCGATGGGATAGACCCATGCGTGCTGCGCCATGTACTCCTTGAGGATGTCGTTCTGGATCGTCCCGCGCAGCTTCTCCGACGACACGCCCTGCTTCTCGGCCGCGGCGATGTAGAAGGCCCAGAGGATGATCGCCGGCCCGTTGATCGTCATCGACGTCGAGACCTTGTCGAGCGGGATCCCGTCGAAGAGCGTCTCCATGTCGGCAAGGCTCGAGATCGCGACGCCGCACTTGCCGACTTCACCTTCCGATCGCGGATGATCGCTGTCGTACCCCATCAGCGTGGGGAAATCGAACGCGACCGACAACCCGGTCTGCCCATTCGCCAGCAGGTACTTGTAGCGCTGGTTCGTCTCGGCGGCGGTGCCGAAGCCAGCGAACTGGCGCATCGTCCAGAGCTTGCCGCGGTAGCCTGTCGGGTGGATGCCGCGCGTGTACGGATACGCGCCGGGCACTCCCTCGTCGGCGATGACGTGTGC
>JAICUE010000490.1 GCA_025936015.1 Gemmatimonadaceae bacterium | reverse complement strand
TCTCACGTTTTGCATGATGGTGTTCCTGTGAAAGTCCGCAGCAGCGTGAAGCCGATCTGCGAGCACTGCAAGGTTGTCAAGCGCAACGGCGTGACTCGCATCATCTGCAAGCGCAATCCCAAGCACAAGCAGCGTCAGGGCTGATCAGACATGGCTCGTATTTCTGGAATCGATCTCCCTCGCGATAAGAAGGTCGAGATCGGTCTGACGTACATCTACGGCATCGGCCGGGCGTCGGCGCAGCAGATCATCGAGAAGGCCGGCATCGACTCGTCGCTGCGGATCCGCGACCTCACGGACGCGGACGTGAACAAGCTCCGCGGAGTGATCGAGAAGGAGTTCCGGGTCGAGGGCGCGCTGCGGACGGAAGTCGCGATGAACATCAAGCGACTCATGGACATCGGGTCGTACCGTGGGATCCGCCACCGCCGCGGGCTCCCTGTTCGCGGTCAGCGGACGCACACCAACGCGCGCACGAAGAAGGGCCCGCGCCGCGCGATCGCCGGCAAGAAGAAGGTAACCAAGTAACGTATGGCCACTGGGAAGAAGTCGAAGCGCGTCGTGGACGCCGAAGGCGTCGCGCACGTCAACGCTACGTTCAACAACACCACCGTCACGATCACCGACCCGCGCGGCAACACCATCGCGTGGGGGTCGAGCGGGAAGGCTGGCTTCAAGGGCTCCAAGAAGAGCACGCCGTTCGCCGCGACCGTGGCGGCTGAGCAGTGCGCCCGTGAGGCGCTGACCGCCGGTGTGAAGCGTGTTCACGTACGGGTGCAGGGGCCTGGCAGCGGCCGCGAGTCGGCCATCCAGGCGCTCGCCGCGGCGGGGCTGCAGGTCAAGTCGATCAAGGACGTGACGCCGATCCCGCACAACGGCTGTCGTCCCCCGAAGCGCCGGAGAGTCTGAGCCATGGGTCGGTATACTGGAGCCAGCTGCCGGCAGTGCCGCCGCGAAGGAACCAAGCTGTTCCTCAAGGCGACGAAGTGCTTCACCGAGAAGTGCCCGGTCGAGCGTCGCCCGTACGCGCCCGGCCAGCATGGTCAGGCGACGGCGCGTCGCCGCAAGGCGTCGGAGTACTCGAAGCAGCTGCGTGAGAAGCAGAAGATCAAGCGCATCTACGGGCTGAGCGAGAAGCAGTTCCGGAACACGTTCGAGAAGGTGAGCACGCAGCCCGGCATCACGGGCCACAACCTGCTCGCCGCGCTCGAGACCCGGCTCGACAACGTGGTGTATCGCATGGGCTTCGCCGGCAGCCGCAAGGCAGCGCGTCAGCTCATCCGGCATCGCCACGTCGAGGTGAATCAGAAGAGCGTCGACATCCCCAGCTTCCAGGTCCAGCCGGGCCAGGAAGTCCGCCTCCGCGTCAAGTCGCGCGAGCAGGTGTCCGTCCTGACGGCGATGGATCAGTCGTCCCGCGGCGCGCCGCTCTCGTGGATCGCGGTGGACAAGGAGTCGTTCAGCGGCCGCGTGCTCGAGAAGCCCGCGCGCACGAGCATCCCGATCGCCGCGCAGGAACAGCTGGTGGTCGAGCTCTACTCGAAGTAACGCGCGACGCGCGTTACTTCGAGAGTTTGATCTGAGCGGGCGAGGCCGCGAGGCGTCGCCCGTCTTTGAATGAAATGCCAGGTAGGACCGTACGACTGACGTAGGTCGGGGCCCCAACCCCTCTACGAGTCTGCCGCGCGTTGGGGGCGAGGCAGAGCGTTTCCGGTGCGCCGTTCGCAAACCGGAATGACCCTGTGACCGACTAGAAATCATGGCTTCGACGATCGATCTCCGTGGGCTTGTCCGCCCGCAGCTGGTTGAGGCAACCAAGCGCGAGGACAATCCGAATGTGGCCGAGTTCCGCCTGCAGCCGCTCGAGCGCGGCTTCGGGCACACGCTCGGCAATGCGATGCGCCGCATGCTCCTCTCGTCGCTCCGTGGCGCGGCGGTGTGGGGCGTCCGGATCGACGGTGTCGTCCACGAGCACCAGACGATCCCCGGGGTCGTCGAGGACGTGCACCAGATCATCGGCAACCTGAAGACGCTCACGCTGACGCTCGCCGAGGACGTGGAGAGCGCGGTACTGCACATCCAGCGCGATGGCGCGGGGCCGGTCACGGCGGGTGACGTGAACTCGGTCTCCGGGGTTCGCATCGTCGATCCGTCGCACCACATCCTCACGCTCCAGGACGATCGCGACCTGAACGTCGAGCTGTACGTCAACAAGGGTCGTGGATACGTGGAGTCGGATCAGCACCCGCTCGACCGGGGCCTTCCCGTCGACCTCGTGCGCATCGACTCGATCTACAACC
>JAICUE010000430.1 GCA_025936015.1 Gemmatimonadaceae bacterium | reverse complement strand
CGACATGGGATTGCAGGTCATCTACGCGATCCTCTCGATCTACGGTTGGTACGAATGGCTCTATGGCGGCGCGGGGCGCACCGAGCTGCGCGTGACGCGCACCAGCGTTCGGCTCGGCGCGCTGCTCGCCGTGATCGCGGCAGTCGGCTCGGCGCTGATCGGTGTCTTCCTCCGCCACGCGACCGACGCCGCGCTCCCGTTCATGGATTCCTTCCTGTCGAGCACGAGCCTCGTCGCGCAGTGGATGATGACGAAGAAGTTGCTCGAGAACTGGCTCGTCTGGATCGGTGTCGACGTGCTCTACGTCGGGATGTTCATCTTCAAGGGACTCTTCCTGACGTCGGGTTTGTACGCGGTCTTTCTCGCGCTGGCGGTGAAGGGCTACCTCGACTGGCGGCGCTCGATCGCCGAGGCGGCCGCAGCCCCGGTCGCGGTGTGAGTGCAGCGCTGCGCCGGGTCTGCGTCACCGGCCCCGAGTCCACCGGGAAGACGACGCTCGCACGGCGCCTGGCCGAGGCCGCGGATTGCGAGTGGGTGCCCGAGGCGTCGCGGGTGTACGCCGAGCGAAAGGGAAGCGACCTGCTCGCCAGCGACGTCGCGCCAATCGCGCGTGAGCACATTCGCCTCGCCGATGCCGCAACCGAGCGCGCACGGGCGAAGGGCGACACCCTCCTCGTGCTGGACACCGATCTCCTGAGCACCGTGATCTACGCGCGCCACTACTATCGCCTCGTCCCCGACTGGATCGAGCGCGTGGAGCGTGCGCGGCGCGCCCACCTGTACCTGCTCTGCGACATCGACGTGCCGTGGATCCCGGACGGCATCCGCGACCGGCCCGCAAACCGCGAGGACATGTTCGCGCTGTTCCGCGAGGCACTCGTCAGGCGGAAGGCGCCGTTCGTCCTGGTGCACGGAAGCTGGGACGATCGATGGGCGATCGCCGAACGAGCGATCGAGGCATCCGCGGCGCGACGTTAGGCAGAGACTAGCGCTGAGGCATGGAGGGCGTCAGACGGCGCAACGACACAGCGGGTTATTCTTACAGGAGGCACGGAGGACACGGAGGGTCTTGTAAAAATCAAGCGTGCTTCAGGAACAGCTGCCCTGTGGAAGATCTCTGTGGGCAGCTATGACAAGAGCCTTGATACAACGCCTTTTATCAAACCCTCCGTGTCCTCCGTGCCTCCTGTTGATGATTTCCGCAGTTGACGGCTTTGACAGAACCGCAGTGCTCCCCGAAGCTCAGAACACCAGCTTCGCGCTGACGCTCAGGTTGCGCGGTGCGAGCATGTAGTAGTACGGCTCCATCGCCGAGGGATCGGCGGTGGCCGCGCCGGGGTAGCCGCCGGTGTACACGCGCTGGTCGAAGGCGTTGCGCACCGCGATGAGCAGCGACTGTCGCGCGACGTGCAATGTGACGTCAGCGTCGGCGTACCAGCTTGGCGGGACCACGAAGCGTGCGTCGTTGGTGTTCGTCTCCATCATTCGCGAGGTGTAGCGGCCGTCGAGGTCGAGCGATGCCCATGAGGCCAGCGCGGCGCGGATCCCATGGCCGCTGACGAACTTGGGTGTCAGGAGGGCGGTGGTGTTCTCGAACAGCTCGCCCGTCGCGTCGTCACGGTACTCGCGGATGCGTGCGTCGGTGACCGACGCGGTCGCGACCGCCGTCAGGCGCGGCGCCAGCCGCCATGTCAGGTCGCCCTCGGCGCCGCGGCGAACGCTGTGTGCGACGTTCTTGCTCAGGACGTAACCGATCTCGTTGATCTCGCCAATTGGTGCGATCTCGTTGCGGAACTGCATGAGGAAGAGATTCGCCTGCAGCTCGAGCGTCGGGCGACGCCAGATGATTCCCGTTTCGACGTCGCGGGCCGATTCGGGATGCACGCGCGTCAGGGGGAATACCGAGAGCGCCGTGACACTGTCGACGTCATCGGCGCCGGCGAACATGTCGGCGCGGGTCGGCTCGCGGCCATTCATCCCGATGCTCGCGTAGCCGGTGAGCGCGGTCGTCAGGCGGAGGCTCGCTCCGGCCTTCGGGTTGAAGAACGACCAGCGCACGCTCGCCGGTCCGACGCCGCTGTTCGCGGTCGGCGCGTAGCGGAACTGCACCAGGCGAAGCTGCAGGTCGCCGAAGAGCGTCGCCCGCCCGCGGACGATCGACCCCTTGGCGAATGCGCTCTGCTCGCCCTTGTAGCCGGTGTTGTCGTAGTCGCGCGTCGAGAGGTCGGGATGCGTGTACATCCAGTGCTCGCGCGCATAGCGGCTGGCGTGGATGCCTAACGATGCGCTGCCGGCGACGCCGTTCCACTCGAGGGCGCTGATGATTCCGCCCCAGCGCGAGTGGAGGTCGTAGTTGTAGACCGCGCCACCGTACGGATCATCGTACCAGCCGCCGGCGTCGAACCCGTACAGTGTCGTCGCCACGCTCGCGGTGGGCGAGAGGGCGTGCGTCCAGGCGAGGCTCGCCATGTCCTGATGGAAGCGATCGTCGACTGCGTCGACGCCGGCGTTGCCGAAGGGATTGTCGCGCGGCGTCACCCGCAGCACCGAGAGCGGCGATGCGTAGTACGCCTGCTCATTCGACGAGAGCCCGGCGAGCAGCGTCGCCTTGATCACATCGCTCGCGCCGAACCAGCCCCCGCTCGCGAACCACGAGTTCGAGCGGTTCCCCGAGTTGTAGCGGTAGCCGTCGGTGGTCTGCACCGACGCGCGGAGGTAGCCGGCGAATCCCGGCGCGGTGAGCCCCGACTGATACTCGCCGCTCGCTCGCGACGTGTTGTACGCTCCGCGCGTGAGCTGCACCTCGCCTTGCCGCCGCACGCTGGCGATCGGCACCGACTCGAAGTTGACCGATCCGGCGTATGACGCGACGCCGTGCGTGCTGCT
>JAICUE010000420.1 GCA_025936015.1 Gemmatimonadaceae bacterium | reverse complement strand
CCCCGACTGGGCGTCGTCCTCGAGCACGAACACGACGGTGCTCCGCCAGAACGGCGTGTGCGAGAGTGCGTCGATGACCCGGCCGAGCGCGAGGTCGTTGTCGGCCATGTCCGCCCGCGGGGTCGGCCGGCCGGCCCGGGCGCCCTCGGTGTGATCGTTAGGCAGGCGCATGATCTCGAGCGCGGGCATCTTCCCCTGCTTGACGAATTCGTTCAGCTCGGCGATCCAGACGTCGGCGCGATGCTGGTCCTGGATGTGGAGGTCGAAGCCGGGGTAGTCCGGGTTCGTGTTCGGCACGAGGAACGGCTTGAGCCCGCGGTAGCTGACGACCGGACCGTTAGGCTGCGCGGTCACGCCGATGACGAACTCGCCATAGTTCCTGAAGCTGATCTTCGCCCGCTCGGCGAGGTCCCAGAGGTAACCGTTGGCCGGCTCGTTGACATCGTCCTCGGGAATCGCCCGGCCGCTGCGGTCCCAATCGAAGTCGCTGCGATTCGTCCCCTCGTAGTCATAGGTGCGGCCCCGATCCGAGTAGTTCGACTGTACGGTCTTCTCGAGATAGTCGGTCGCGTAGGCGGCCGTGGTCCAGTTGTGGCCGTCGGCGCTGACCTCCGCGTTCACGAAGAAGCGGTCGTAGATCCCGAAGCGCTCGGCGAGGGCGTGATGGTTGGGCGTGACCGTGCGCGGAAAGAAGATCAGCGACGAATCGCCGTCGGCCTGCTTCAGGTCGCCGAGGATCTGGTCGTAGGTGCGATTCTCCTTGATGATGTAGATGACGTGCTCGATCGGCGGATAGCCTTTCGCCGCCGGCGCCGGCTGGCCGGTCCAGAGGTTCGCCGCGGCGACGCGGCCGGAGAAATTGCCTAACGATTCGGACCCTGATGCGGCGGGAACGATCGTGGCGATCGTTCCCTGGAGCTGGCCGAGCGTGTACTCCGTCGGGTCGCGCTTCCCGTTGACCCCGAGCATCCCCGGGTTCGCCTTCGGCGGCCCACCCTTCGCCGAGAGGACGAGCAGCGAGTCGCCGCCGGCGGTAGCCAGAGCGGTCGGGTACCAGTCAGTCGGGATGCGGCCGGCGAGCGCATCACCGCCCGTTGCCGCCGCTCCGCTCACCCCACGAGCCGCCGCTGACAGGTCGAATACGGCAACAGCATTGTTGTCTGCTTCGGCGACATAGAGGCGCGAGCCGTCCGCTGACAGCGCCAGCGCGTTAGGCGTGCTGCCCTCGCCCGGACCGGCCGGCGGCGGGTCGCGCAGCTCGGCGACCGTCGCGCCAGTACGCGTGTCGAGGACCAGGACGCGGTCGGTGCTCGCCGACGCCACGTACAGCCGCGAGCCATCGCGGTTGAGGAGCATCGCGGAAGGATGCCGCCCCGCGGAAAACTGCGCGCTTTGGCGAAGCGTGCCGTCCGGCTGCGGCGCAAAAGCGGCGACGGTGCTCGCGCCCCACGCGGACACGTATACGTCACCCGACGGCGAGACGACGACGCCATATGGATACCGCCCCGACGGATAGCGCGCGATGACGCGCGCGCTGGCGACGTCGATGACGGCTAACGAGTCGGCGAGATTTTCCGTCGCGTACAGCCAGCGGCCATCCGGCGAGAGCGCGACCCCTGCGGGGTAGCGCGTCCCGTCGCCCTTGGTGCGCTTCGGCGCGAGCCAGATCCTGTCGCGCGGCACTGCCGTCGCGCCGGACCAGTCATAACGGTACACCGCATCCTCGTTGCCGCCCGAGGCGTATACGGTATGCCCATCGGGCGAGATCGCGACGCCGACGAAGGCGGCCGGCTGCTCGACGAACTGGGAGCGTCCACTCGCCCGATCGATGAACTCGACCCCCTGCTTCAGGTAGCCGCTCAACAGGACCGCAGCGTGCTGGTGGTCGGCTGAGAGCGCGATGCCTAACGGGAACGACCCCGCAAGTCGCGTCGACGGCGTCGCGGGGTCGAGGTAGTGCCCCGTGGGCAGCCGTTCACGATCAGCCGGTGATCCATTCTCCGGCGTGGACGAAGCCGGACGGCAACCAGCGCCAAGCCCGAGGAGCAGGCCGGCCAGGACGGAGGCAGCTATGCGCATGATGAGGTCGAGGAGAGTCGGTGAGGTAGCGAGCGGATATTGCGCTGGCGCACCGCTCGTCGCAACACCGCTCACCCTCGATTCGCCGTCCTTCACCACCGGTCCTGCGCCGCGAGCCCCCCCGCGGGCGCTAGCCCTGCGGCGCCGCGACGCGACCGGTCAGCAGCTGCTCGAACAGGTCGAGCGCGCGCGGGTCACCTGACTGGCCGAGCCAGAACAGGGCCTTCGCCCGCACGCGGGGATCCTTGTTCGTCCGCGCGACCTGGATGAGTGGCTCGATTCCATTGCCGTGGCCGAGCTGCGAGAGCGCGAACACCGCGTGCTCCTTCACGCTCTCTTCGTCGGACTCGTCACCCTCGCCGCTCGCGTAGAACGGATCGTCGCTCCCGTTCAGCTTCGCCGCCGCGTAACGGCCGAGCCAGAACATGACGTCCTGCCGGCGAGCGCGCCCGCTGCGTTCCGCCTTCGCGACACGCAGCAGCGTCGGCCATGCGACGACGTCGCGCGCGAGCATCGCCGGGAACACCGCCTGGTTGGCGACGCGACTCTCCTGCTCGGACTCCACAAGGCCGAGGAGATACGCGGAGCCCTCAGCCGCCGACACTTCGCCAAGCTCGGTTACTCCGGGCGCGATCTGCGGCACGGGGCCCAGATAGTCGTGCAGCCTGGTCACCCGGCCGCCGCTGACGCCGAGGACGATGCGTACGGGTCCGGGCTCGCAGGCCGACAGGTCGGTGCCCGAGTTGAACGACCCGTTCATCGAATCCCCGACCCGGATGTAGCTGTGCCCATCGCCGCACGCATCCTCTCGCGACGGGAACTCGAACTGGACGGTTCCATCCTTCACCGCGGCAACGCGCGTCGCGAGCGCTTGCTG
>JAICUE010000002.1 GCA_025936015.1 Gemmatimonadaceae bacterium | reverse complement strand
CGCACGGCGACGAATCGCTGTTCGACGATCCGCGCTCCGAGTCGGTGATCCGGCAGGGCGTCACGACGATCGTCGTCGGCCAGGACGGCGATTCCCGCGCGCCGTCGCGCCGGCCGGTGACCGCGGCCGGCATCGTCCGTGGCGCGTTAGGCAGGAGCGCCTCGTTCGAATCGATGGCCGAGCTCTTCCGCGCGGTGAACGGGCTGCCGGCAGCGGTGAACGTCGCGTCGATGGTCGGCCTCGGGAGCATTCGCGGCCTCGTCGTCGGCGACGACGACCGGCCGGCGACGCCGGGCGAGCAGCGCCAGATGCGCGCGCTCGTCGAGGGAGCGCTCGCCGACGGGGCCTGCGGCGCATCGACCGGGCTCGAGTACGCCCCCGGCTCCTTCGCCAGCCGCGACGAGCTCATCGACCTCTGTCGTCCGCTCGCCGCGCGCGGGCTGCCGTACGCGACGCACATGCGCAACGAGGACGACACGCTGATCGAGGCGATGGACGAAGCGATCGCGATCGCCCGCGGCGCCGGCTGCCCCCTCCAGATCTCGCACCTCAAGACCTCCGGCCCGCGCAACTGGCACAAGATCGGCGACGCGTTAGGCAGGGTCGACGCGGCGAAGGCCGCCGGGATGGACATCGCCTTCGACCGCTATCCGTATGTCGCCTACCAGACCGGGTTGACCAACCTCTTCCCGATCACCGCGCTCGACGGAGGCACCGACGCCTTCCTCGCCCGGCTCACCGCACCCGACACCTCCGGCCAGATACGCGCCGCGACGTTAGGCAAGATCGACAAGCTTGCCGGCTGGAACAATGTCATGATCTCGGGCGTCGCCAATCCCGCCGACCGCGATGCCGAGGGCCAGCGGCTCGGCGACTACGCGGCAAAGCTCGGACAGGACCCGTACGCGGTGACGGTGGCGCTGCTCCAGCGCAATCACACCGACGTCGGGACGGTGGTGTTCGCGATGAGCGAGGAGAACCTCGAGCGCTTCCTCGCTCACCCGTTAGGCATGGTCTGCAGCGACGGCGGCGCCTTCGCGCTCGAGGGACCCGCACGGCGCGGCCATCCGCACCCGCGCGGCCTCGGCACCTTCCCGCGCGTCCTCGGCAGGTACGTTCGCGAGACGAAGACGCTGAGCCTCGAATCGGCGGTTCACAAGATGAGCGGGTTTGCTGCCTCGCGGCTCCGCCTCGCCGACCGCGGTCGCATCGCGACGGGAATGGCTGGCGATGTCGTCGTCTTCGACCCGGCGACCGTCGCCGATCGGGCGACCTTCGCCGAGCCCTTTCAGTACCCGGTCGGGATCGAAGCGGTGATCGTCAACGGATCGGTCACCCTCCGCGACGGCCAGCGATCCGGCTCGCGGCACGGCCGCGCCCTGCGACCGTCAGGCGCGACCGTCGGGTAGCAGGGCGCGGCATGCGCGCGGAGCATCAGGCAGCGGGACGCTTGATGTAGTTCATGTCGACGGCGTAGTCGACCAGCTTCTTCTGCAGCAGGCGGCGCCCGCGGAAGAGCCGCGACTTCACCGTGCCTTCGGGGACGCCGAGGATCTCCGCGATCTCCGAGTAGCGCAGGTCATGCAGGTCGCTGAGCACCACCGCGCTCCGGTACTCGTCGGGAAGGGCGTCGATCGCCTTGGTCACTTCCTCATCGAGGAAGGAATCGTAGAACCGCCCTTCGGGATCCACTTCGCCGACCGCCTCGAACGCCGACCATCCCTCGGCGTCGTCAGGCGCGTGTACCTCGCGCGCGTCGATCCGCCGCTTCCGGCTGACGAAGACGTGATAGAGGATCGTGAAAAGCCACGCGCGGATATTGGTGCCAAGGTTGTACTGGTCCCATCGGTCGAATGCACGCAGCATCGTGTCGCCGACCAGGTCTTCCGCGTCGTCGCGCGAGCGCGCGAGCTTGAGCGCGAACGCGTAGAGCGCATCGAGGTGTGCCATCGCTTCACGCTCGAAGCGCTTCCGTCGCTCCGCCACGTCAGCGCCGTCGCCGCTGGTCGCTGGCGCGCCGGTCGCGGCCGCATCAGGCGCGGCGTTAGGCGCATCCGCGACTGCGCTCTGCGTTGCAGCCTTCGCTGCGCCCTCACCCTCGGTTCGCGCGCTCGCTACCCTGCCGTTCATTCGCTTTCCTCCCGACCGCGACCGTGCAGCCTCCGCTCCGCGACCTCCGTCGCGGCGAAGCGCACCTTCCTCACGACGCCCCCAATCCGACGAATTCCACTTCCTCCTTCGACACCTCGAGCATCCGCGATGCGCTCCCCGCACCGGCAGCGACAGCACCACCCTCGCGCAGGTGCATCGCGATGAACCGCTTCAGGTCATCCGCGATCCCCCGCATGACCGAGATCTCACGCGTCACGCGGGTCATCAGCACCGCACCCTCGAGCGTGGCGATGATGAACCGGGCGACGCGCGCGGCGTCGACACCTTCGCGCAGCCGGTCGCGCGACTCCTCGAGCCGGGAGCGAATTTCGTCGCACCACCGGTCGAAAAGGTTGTCGATCCGGACGCGGAATCCCTCGCACGCATCCGCCATCTCCGCTGCAACGCCACAGAATGGCGAGCCGGCCGAGCACCCGCGCTCTGCCTGCGCGACGACGATCGAATCGATGAACAGGTTGAGTCGCTCGACCGGATCGATCAATGGCTCGCGGAGGATCGCGAGCCCGCGCTCACCAAACTGTTCGAACAGCCGGTTGAGCACCTCGTGACCGAGCTGCTCCTTCGACTTGAAGTGGTGATAGAAATGGCTCTTCCCGCACAGCCCCGCGGCATCGATGACGTCATCGATCGAGGTCTGCTTGTAGCCCTGCAGCGCAATGAGCCGCGAGGCAGCGTCGAGAATCTCTGATTTCCTGTCGCGCATGAGGGGCGGAATCTAGGACTGGTCAGTCCAAATCGCAACACAAGCAATGTCAAGCTTGTAACATGCTTGCCGGCTTGTTGTTAGCTGCTCGGCGCCGGCATGGAGAATCGTGTCGGTAGCGGCCGGCAGCGCACCGGATAGGACTGCGTAGTCATACGATGCAACTCCGGGTCCAGCGGGGTTGCAGCCCCGGAGCGTGCGCGCGATATAGCGTGATGGCTTCCACCACCGTGACGCGAACGTACCTGCGCATGGCGCGCCCCGATGCGCTGCGCCCCGCGCGCGCCCTGCCTGACGCGACGGTGTCGCGCCTCGACCCGTGCACACCCGCGCGATATCGCGAGCTCTACGGGGCCGTCGGCCGCGACTGGCACTGGCACGACCGCGACGCCTGGAGCGACGAACGCCTCGCCGAGCATCTGGCCGATCCGTCGGTGACGGTCTACGTCTTCATGGTCGAGGGTCGCGCGGTCGGGTATTTCGAGCTGCAGCAGCACGACGATGGCGACGTCGAGCTCGCGTATTTCGGACTTTTCCCCGCCGAAATCGGCAAGGGAATCGGGGGCGCGATGCTCACCGCCGCGACGAAGACTGCGTGGCAACTCGGCGCGACTTCGGTCTGGCTGCACACATGCACCCTCGATCACCCCCATGCGATCGAGAACTACCGAGCGCGGGGATTCGAGGAATACAGGGCGGAGACATACGAAGCGTCAGCCTGAATCAATCGACGCGATTCGGTCCCTCCCCGGCACGGTTCCTGACTATCAGCCGGGGACGACCTCACAAGGAGCACACCATGGGTGGCAAGCCATCAAATCAGATTCCGAGCGACCGGCCGGAGTCGGGCGGGTCAGACAAGGATTCACTGAAGGAGAGCAGCGGATTGCTCGAACGCTCGAAGCAGGAGTTCGCCGCGGCAGACCAGAAGAAGCGCGCCGATCGCAACGAGAAGGGCGATCATACCGCCTCCGACGGAACCGCCGCAGACGCACCGCAGCCCCACGGCTGAGCGAGTGCCTGACGACGAAACGCCCGGCGAGACTCGAGTCTCGCCGGGCGTTTTGTGGTTTCGACACCGCGCAGATCGGTCGCAACGGCGTCGTTTCTTACAGGAGGCACGGAGAGCGGAGGGTCTGATGAAAGCGTTGGACTGCATCTGCCAGAGCCCGCATTCAGGCTCGACTGCCGAGCAGCAGTTTTTTCCTGCAACGCCGTGGACCAGACCCTCCGTGTCCTCCGTGCCTCCTGTAACAAACCCGTTGTTCACGCGCTGTTCAGAAGCGCGCTGCTCTCACTCCCGGCGTGTTGCTCTCACCCCTGACGCATCGCGCTGAAAACCGCGAGACCCGTTCCGATCAGCCAGAGCACGATCGCCGCGGTGTAGGCGCGGCCCTTCGTCATCCGGCCGGCGACGTGGAGCCCGATCGCGATCAGGATCGTTGCCCAGATCGTCCCGATGCTGAAGCGCGAGAGCAACCCGAGCACCGTCGCCGAGCTCCCGCTTGGCGCGAATCGCGCGAGGCTCGGTGTGGCCAGCATCATGTTCGTCATTCCAGCGGTCCCCGCCGCGAGTGCGAGCACCGCCGCGATGATCAGGTCGAGGATCTTCGGAAATGACGCGAAGGTGGCGATCATCATCCCATGGCGAAGGTCGGCCTTCGAATCGAACAGCTTGCCGACGAGCCAGACACCGAGGCCGAGGATGAGGGTCGCGATGACCCCCACGAAGACCCCGCCAACCGGCGCCAGCATCTGGCCGAAGTGCCGGCTCTTCTCCGCCATTTCCGGGGTCATCTGCGGATTCTTCGCCATCGCCGCGTTCATCTGCCGCTCCATCTGCGCATCGAGGACGTCCGAGTAATTCCGCATCATCACCCAGACTCCGATCGCGAACAGCACGCAGAAGATGACGAATGCCGCCCAGAACTTCGGGTTGTCGCGCCGGCGGGCGAACACACGCGAGGGAGCGTAGAAGATCTCGATGATGTCATCCATCACCGACGCGTCGTCCGCAACGACGGGGGTTGTCATCGAGCTGTCAGGGCTGGTCATTGTCGCTCATTGGTTTGGGGGGTGGAAGCGTCGAGCGCCACGAACATACGCCCTCCCCGAGCGATGGAATAGCCCGAAGCTGTAAGGCTTTGACGAGCGGTTAGCGCCGCCGCGTCTCGTCCGACCCTGCGGCCGGCGTCGCATCGACAACGACTGGCGCATCGGTGGCCGCACCGGGCTTCACCGCCGGCGCGCCTTCCTTGCCCGGCGCCGCCGCTTCGTCCATGCGCTTCTCGCCGCTGATTTCCGGCAGTGCGGCCGCGCTGATGAAGCCCTTCTCCGCAGCGTGGCGCGCCGCGGCAACCGTGTCGTCGGCGAGCACCAGCACCGACTGCTGCGCCTGGACTTCGGCGACCAGCGAGGCGATCGCCGCGCGGCGCTCGGCGGTCCGCTTCACGTCGCGGATGTAGATCGCCAGCACCCGCTCGGGAAATTCACGCACGACGTCGCGGTAGATCTCCGGATCCTGCTGACTGCTGTCGCCGACGAGGATGACCGGAAGCTCGGGAAAGACTCCCATGATCTCGCGAATCGCCGCGTCCTTGAAGCGATGCAGCCGGCCGCTGCCTAACGCGGCGCGGTTGATGTCCCAGTCGCGAAGAGTCAGCGGCCCGGCCGGGATCCCCTGGTGATCGAGGAAGTCGATCAGCAGGTCATACAGGTTCCACGGGCTGCTCGACACATAGAAGATGGGATTCCGCTCGGTTCCGCTCGCGCCGGCGTGGAGCGCGCGATAGAAGGCGGCGACGCCGGGAAAGGGCAGCCGCGTCCTCGCGTTCCCGAGCAGCACCGTCCGGAACGCCTGCATGAGGCTCGTCACGTGCGACTGGAGAACGGTGTCGTCCATGTCGCTGATCGTGATGAAGCGCGCGGTCGGCGGCGCCAGCAGCGCCGTCGTCGCGCCGGTGATCGGGGCGTGCCCGCGCGTCGGAGAGACCAGCTCGAAGTCGACCGCGACCCAGCCGTCGGGCGCGACGATCGGCGCCGGCAGCTCGATCCACTCGGCGAAGAATCCCTCATCGTCGGCGGTGATCTCACGCGTCGTGCCGGCGACGGTCGCCCTGATCACCGCGTTAGGCAGCGGGTCGGCCTCGATCCGCCGGTAGCTGTTCACCAGGTTGCGCCAGATCGAATCGTGATCGGTCGCCGCGGTGATCCCTTCGTTCTCCATCGCCCGCCCACGGACGAGCACGCGGCGCGCACTGCCGTACGACCGGTAGCCGGCGACCATGTACGGGTCGTGGTCGAACAGCCGATCGGCGCGATCGAGCCACCCGGTCATCGGCTCCCCTCGCGCGGGGTCAGGTCTGCGGCTTCACCAGCAGTCGCTGTCCGACGCGGATCTTGTCCGAGGTGAGTTGATTCCACTCGCGCAGCTTCTCAGGTGTGGTGTCGAACATCGCGGCGATCGTGCTCAGCGCCTCGCCGCGAGCCACTACATGCCACTTCGGTGCCCGCGCGATCGAGTCGGCGACTTCCTGCGCTCGGCGGTTCCGCGCCGCCTCGGCGCGCTGTGCTCCCTGATGGGCGTGCACCGCCGAGATGATGGCTTGTCCGTCGGCCCAGTTCTGATCGCTGACGCCGAACGCCTCGCGCTGTCCATCCTGCCTGATGACGATCGCGTGAAACGCACCGAGCAGTGCGTGGCCCGGGACGATGGTCGTCGTCGTGTCGAGCGCGAAATCGCGCGACTCGAAGGCCGGGGCGCTCTCGTTGGGCCCGAGAATGTCCCGCGGAGCGATCCCGACGTAAATGATCCGCTTGTCGGTGAGCGCGAGGATTCCGCGCGTCGCGCGAAAGTAGTCGCTCGGCCGGCGGCGGAAGACGGTCGCGATCTGTTCCAGCCGTTCGTCGGGCGCGAGGAGTCCACCGCGTAACTCGCGCTCGACGAGCTGCCGGGCGGGCCGAGGCTCGGTGCGATAGACGTGCACCGCCAGCCCGAGGGCGAGGAGGACGAATACGAGAATGACTTCGGTCGCCAGCGCGCGCAGGATGCGCGGCATTCTCACAAGAGCCATGGAAAGAACATAATCCCCGGGCGAGGCACCCAGATCCCGTGCATCAGCCCGGTCGGGACGGAGTGTAACAATCGCTTGTTCAGCCCGCCTTGGATCCGGTCGCGTCCGCTCGGGGTAGTTAGCTTCAGAAGTCGAGCGGTGACGGCAGCGCGGCGGGCCCCTGGTCCGAGCGCTCCTTTGCCGCGTGTTCTCACCCGGACCCGGAGCCGAATTGGTTCGTCCAGTCTTCCGCCAGCTGTTGCTGGGTGCCGTCGCGCTCGCGACGATCGACTTTGCCGCGGGCGGGATCACTCCCGTTTTCCGCAATCAGCAGCCGCTCGGTGAGCGGATCTTCGCCCACAGCTGGCGCGAGAGTGTTCTCGCCAACGCTCCGTGGATCGATGCTGACAGCACCGCCGCAATCGAGTCGCCGCAGTTCGACGCCGACCGCGCAGCCTTTGCCGAAGACCTGATGCGAACCGGGAACGTGACGGAAGCGCGCGCGGATTCCCTCGCCGACGCGGCCGTTCGCGAGGCGTACATCCGGCGGGTCCCGCCGGCGCTCGTCCTCGGCGTGATGCTCACCGAAAACGACGAGCTCAAATCGAACGCGCGATCGAAGGTCGGCGCGCTCGGACTGATGCAGGTGCTTCCCCGCCCGTGGCGCTCGCTCCGCAGCACCTTCGGATCGAACCTGCGCGACGACCGGACGAACCTGAAGTACGGCGTCTACATCCTCAGCTACGGGCTGAAGAAGCCGCGCGCGGGAGTCGAGGCCAACGACCAGTGGCGCGTCGGGTTGCTGCGCTACAACGGCTGCGTGACCGGCAGCAATACCAGTGACTGCCACAGCTATCCCGACAAGGTGCGCGCCCTGGTCGACAGCGTCGCGCAGTCCACCTGCCGCGGCGAAGGATTCGGCCGCTGTGTGGCTCAGCCTCTGATGCTCACCGCCCTCCTCGACGGCGAGGATTGACCTCGGCGCGGCCGCGGCCGCCCCGCTTCCCTTTGCCGCTCTCGTCAGCCCGGCCGCTGCGTCCTCCGCCGCGGCCGCTGTCGTTTCCAGCCCTGCCCCGGCGAAGGTCGCCCTTCGCTTTCCGCGCTCCGAAATCACGCTTCCGCTCCTCGCGTTCGCGCGTACGTTCGCGTTCGAGCCGGGCGATCTCGTCCGAGGTCCATGGCTGATCGAGAAGCTCCTGCAGCTCGTCGAGCGTGCTGGCGCGCGCGGCTCCGCGCTGTCCGCGCGGGACGACGAAGCGCAGCGGGCGGTCGAGCGCGGGGAGCTCCGCCTCGGTCAGGGTGCGGGCCATCTTCTCACTGAGCACGAGTCGGGCGACGCCGGTCTTCTGCCCGTCGCCGTCTTCGATATCGTACTCGATCGGAACTTCCCGGTCGCGAATCATCACCGCGTCGGGCAGGGCAAGCCACCGTTCCTGTTCTTCCCGGGCGACGAGCGCATCGGCGTCGATGCGGAGCGGGGTCCGCATGAACTCTTCGACGGAGTTCACCTCGCCGAGCTTCGACTCGTACAGCGCGGTCAACTCGGGGAAGCCAAGCCTCGGCGTGGCTCCGCCCGAGCGCCGATGGATTTCGCGAATGCGCTCGATCGGTTCGCGGTTCTTCCGCACCGCGGTGTGCCGAGCCTCGAAGCGTGCGGCTGCTTCGGCGAGAGTGCGCCGCGCAATCGGCGCCAGCTCCGGCGTGAAGGGCTCCTCGACGACTTCGATCTCGCGCTCGAGCTCGAAGCCGAAGTACTCGGTGCGCCGTCGCAGCGTGAGCGCCGCCTTGCGGCGATCGGCATCGTAGCGCATCTCGGCCTCGCCGCTCGTCGCGTACTTGCGAACGAGGGCCATCGGGATCGACGTCCCCTCGATCGACGCTCGCGGATTGCCGAAGCGGTCGGCGAAGTAACGCAGCGTGCCGGCCACCGCCCCCCAGCTGCCGGCGACGCTCGTCTTCGAGACGCGCGCCTCCTGGCCGTCGGCGGTCTCCTCGTCGATCACCAGGTCGAAGGGCATGAAGCGCGCGAGCAGCTCGGCAAAGGCGCGGTGGACACGATCGCCGGCCAGCGGCATCTGCGCGGGAAGCTGCATGCCTAACGACCGGTAGATGCTGGCCATCGAGAGCGCGGCGTCCTCCACCGACTTGATCAACACGCCGCGCCGCTCCGACCACTCGGTGATCAGCTCTTCGTCGAAGAGGTGGCGCGGCAGCCCGTACACCTCTCCCATGGAACCGTGCAACGTGTACGCTTCAGCGTACACGTTGTACGCGGTGAGGTTGTCGCTTCCCTCGACGATGAGCCCGCGCAGGTCGCGCTCCTCCTTCGTCATCCGGTGGAGCGATTCGATCCCGGCCATCACGGCCACGTAGGGCACGAGGTCGTCGTCGGCGTTGACCAGCAGCTCGGCCCACGGGCGATCGACCGGCATCGCTTCGACGAGCTTCCCGTAGCGCGAGAGACGCCCGTTCTCGATGATGCCACGCGTCTCGAGCAGGCCGACCGCCTTGCGGTAAGCGAGGCGGTCGAGCGGCACCGGCAGGTCCAGCTCGTCGGCGCGGACGCCGAGGTCGGCGCAGGTGATCGCGACGCGCTCGCTGTCGCCGGCGAGCTGGAACTCGGGGGCGGTCGGACGCAGCGAGAAGAAATCGATCTCGCGGTCGCTGAGGATGAAGACGCGCCCGCCCTCGACGCGGCCGTGGACGCGGCCGCCCATCTGCAGGATCTCGTTCGCGCCGAGGTGGACCTTGGTGAGAACGTTGCGCCCCTTGTCGATCACGTTGGTGAAGCGCACGTCGTCGATGACGACCGTGTCGAGTCCGCGGACATTCAGAGCGCTCTGCCCCGCCGCGGTCATCGCCAGCACGTACGGCCGCGTCTCACCTTCGCCCTCGAGAAAGGGGCGAATGATCCGGATCGGTTCACCGCCGTGATAGTACGCCGCGTTGATCCGCGGGAAGACGTGCTGGATGTGCTCGGCCACGCTCTGCACGCCGGCGCGCGTCGGGAGAAACACGCCGACGCCACGCTTCCCCTTCATCACGTGCTTGAGGAATTTCTCGTCGAGAAACTCGAGCGGCTCCTTCGACAGCACCTCGACGCGCGCCGCGCGCTTCGGATCGAACGAGTAGCTCTCGATGACTTCGTCGGAGCCGAGGTAGTTGGCGTAGAAGGTCGGATCGACGGTCGCCGAGAGCCAGATGAACCGGCAGCCGACCTTCTTGCCTAACGCGAGGCAGAGCTCGAGCTCCGCCGAGGTCTGGTGAATCTCGTCGACGATGAGCGTATCGCGGGGCGTGATGTCACCGTCCTGGAACCAGCGGCGAGCGATGCCGGTGGTGACGATGACGACGTTCCAGCTCGGCGTCTCCGGGGTCGCCTCACGCTCGCGGTTGACGACGCCGACGCGAAGCGGAGTACCGACGATCTCCTCGGCGATCGGGCGGATTGCCAGCGTCTTCCCCGTGCCGGTGCCGGCGACGATGCCGAATCCCTTGCCCGCGCGCGCGAGCTCGCGGATGCGAGGCCCGTGCTGGCGTTGGAGATATGTGTCGAGCGTCAGGCCGACGCCGATCTCGATCGTCTCGCAGGCGGCGCGTGTCGGGGCGATGACGATGACGCGGCCGGTGGTCGGCTCGGCCGCGGCGAATGCCTCACGGTCGGGCGGGAGATAGTTGTCGCGAACTTGTCGGGTCACGAGCGGCCGGTGTGCAAGAGTAAAGCCGGTCAGGCACTGTGCCCGACCGGCTTCACGCGTCTCTGTCCCTCGAAAGCTGCTACGGCTTCCTTGCTGCCTGCGCCGTGTCGCGGGCGCGGCGACCATCGCGAATCACGGCGCTATCGGTACGCGGCTGTGTCCTGCGTTCGACGCGCGCGGTACTGTCGGCGCGATGCTGGGGCGTGTCGCTGCGCGCGTCCTGGCGCTGCCGCCTGGTGCGCGCATCGCGGACGACGTTCTCGTCGGCGCGCGCTTCGCGCGGCGCGGTCCGCCGCTCGTCGTCATTTCCCTTCACCTTGTTCCCCTTCGCGTCGACGTAGTCGTCGCCGAAAATCACGCGGCCATTCGCCGGACGGTTGCGGACCGCGGTGGCACAATCAGTGGGTGCCGGCTGTTGTCCCGGTGCAACTCCGTCGAGCCAGATGCGGCACATCCCCGCGGGTGGCCGCTGCCCGGGTGGAATCTTGCCGGCCTTCGTTCCTTTTCCCTGTGCGCTGAGCGGCGCCGCGACGGCGACGGTGAGCGCGAGCGAGATGGCAATGGACTTGAGCATCATTCCTCCAGTGAGCCGCCGCAAGGGCGGGCGCCGATGGTGGCGCACGGACGCGTAAAGGGCACGAGCAATGCCAGAGAACGAGCGGCGAACGCAATTGGCAACATCAACGTTGGCACCGACTTACGATTTGGCCGCCACGCGTGCGGCGACGGCCTGTCCAGCGCGCCGTACACCAAAGGCGAGAAAGCGTCCTCCGCGGTATGAACGGGATGGACCGCCCGCAATGACGACCCGGTACGAAGGAGCATGATGGCAGCAGGCGAATGGGGACGGACACGCGACGCGAAGCTCGCGACCGCGGGTTCGCCGACGTGGCGGCAGCGCGTAGAAGCTTTGCGGTACGTACCGCTGCTGCTGCGGCTCGTCTGGCAAACCGATCGCCGGCTAGCGGCACTCATGCTCGTGCTGCGGCTGGTGCAGTCGGTGATCCCGGTGTCGATGTTGTGGATCGGGAAGCTGATCATCGACATGGTGATCGCGCTGAGGAGCGGCCCGCGCGACTTCGCGCCGCTCTGGAGCCTCGTCGCGATCGAGATCGGGTTGGCGATCGCCGGCGAGCTGCTCTCGCGAGCATCGTCGCTCGTCGAAGGGCTGCTGGGCGACCTGTTCTCGAATCACACGAGCGTGCAGCTGATGCAGCACGCCTCGTCGCTCGACCTGGAACAGCTGGAGAATCCCGAGCTGTACGACGAGCTCGAGCGCGCTCGCCAGCAGACGACCGGCCGGCTCGGGCTGATCAAGCAGCTGCTCGGCATCGGCCAGGATTTCATAACGCTCGTGTCGCTCGCGGCAGCGCTGCTCGTTTACAGCCCGCTGCTCGTGCTCCTGCTCGTCGTCGCGGTGCTGCCGGCATTCGCCGGCGAGGCGCACTTCGGAGCGGTCGAGCGGGCGCTGTTCGTCGCCCGGACGCCGGAGAGGCGGCAGCTCGACTACCTCCGGCTGCTCGGCGCGAGCGAGCGGACGGCGAAGGAGGTGCAGAGCCTCGGGCTCGCGCCGTGGATCATCGCCCGGTTCAAGGCGCTCGCCGACAGCTTCTACGCCGACAACAAGCGGCTGGCGATCCGGCGAACCGTCGTCGGCAGCGCGCTCTCGATCCTCGGAACGTTAGGCTACTACGTCGCCTATGTGGTGATCCTCGAGCGGACGGTCAGCGGGGTGTTGACGTTAGGCACGCTGACGCTGCTCGCCGGCTCGTTCGCCCGGAGCCGCGACGTCATCGAGCGTCTGCTGCTGTCGGCGAGCGGGATCTACACCCAGACGTTCTACCTGAAGGACTTCGCCGACTTCTTCGCGACGGTCCCGAAGACGCGATCGCTGCCCGGCGCACCGAAGGTGCCGCGCCCGGTACGCGATGGCTTCGTCTTCGAGGACGTCGGGTTCCGCTATCCGGGGAGCGACCGCTGGGCGGTGCGCCATATCTCGTTCGCGCTGCGACAGGGCGAGCGCGTCGCGCTGGTCGGCGAGAACGGCGCTGGCAAGACGACGCTGACGAAGCTGGTCGGGCGATTGTACGACCCGAGCGAGGGACGCATCCTGCTCGACGGCCGCGATCTCCGCGAGTATGACCTCGCCTCGCTCCGGGCATCGATCGGGGTGATCTTCCAGGACTTCGTCCGCTTCGACATGCGGCTCGACGAGAACATCGCGATCGGCGAGATCGAGCGTGAGCGCGAGTACATCGATGCGCCGCGAAACGGGAAGCCGACACCGACGTCGATCGTCGATGCAGCGGACAAGTCGCTGGCGGCGTCGCTGCTGCCACGAATGCAGGACGGATTCTCGCAGATGCTCGGCCGTCGCTTCCAGAACGGCGTCGAGCTGTCGGGGGGCGAGTGGCAGAAGATCGCCCTCGCTCGCGCCTACATGCGCGACGCGCAGCTCCTCGTGCTCGACGAGCCGACCTCCGCCCTCGACGCGCGCGCCGAGTACGAGGTGTTCATGCGCTTCTCCGAGCTCATTGCCGGCCGAATGGCGATCCTGATCTCGCACCGCTTCTCGACGGTCCGCATGGCCGACCGGATCCTCGTGCTGCGCGGCGGCGCGATCGAGGAGCAGGGCACGCACGACGAGCTGGTCGCGCGCGACGGGTTGTACGCCGAGCTGTTCGCGATGCAGGCTGCGGGCTACCGATAGATCTTCGCGCCGGGACTGGTGTCAACGGGGGCGGGCTGCTGGCGTCTTGCGGCGGGCGACGGAGGGCTTACTGCCGGTACGCCGACGGCTGGTCCTGGTCGCCGAATGAGATGCCGGTCGCGCGCGCGGTCTCGACGACATCGTGGGTCGGGTCGACCTTCTTCTGCTCCTTGAGGACGTCGCGGATCGGGATCGCGACGATGTGCGGCGACTGCAGCGCGACCATGTGGCCCCATTTCTCCTCGGCGATCGCGCGAACCGCGGCCCCGCCGAAGCGTGTCGCGAGAAGGCGGTCGTAGCCAGTCGGCATTCCGCCGCGCTGCAGGTGGCCGAGGACGAGGGACCGCGTCTCCTTTCCGGTGCGCTCGGTGATCTGCTGCGCGATATGCTCGGCGATCCCGCCCACGCGCTTGGCCTGGCCGGGCAGCGACGCGCCCATCGTCGCGGCGTGGCCGCCGATCGGGAACGCACCCTCGGCGACGACGACGATCGAGAAGAAACGTCCGGTGCGGTCGCGCGAGCGGATCTTGTCGCAGACCTTCTCGATGTCGTACGGGATTTCCGGAATCAGGATGACGTCGGCGGTGCCGGCGAGTCCCGAATGCAGCGCGATGAAGCCGGTGTCGCGCCCCATCACTTCCATCACGATGACGCGATCGTGCGACTCGGCGGTCGTGTGCAGCTTGTCGATCGCCTCGAGCGCGGTGTTGACCGCGGTGTCGAAGCCGAAGGTGGTGATCGTTCCGCTCACGTCGTTGTCGATCGTCTTCGGGACGCCGACGATGTTGACGCCCTTGTCGCAGAGGCGCTGCGCGATCGCGAGCGAGCCGTCACCGCCGATCGAGATCATTGCGTCGATGCCGAGCGCCTTCGCGTTGGCGATCAGCTCGTCGGAGCGGTCCTCCTCGCCGAACGTCCCGTCGGGCCGCTTGCGCGGGTAGTGGAAGGGGTTGCCATGGTTCGTCGTGCGGAGGATCGTCCCACCGAGGTGGGCGATCCCGCGCACGCTCTGCTTGGTGAGCGGGACGACCTCGTCCTCGCCCATCAACCCGGCGAAGCCGCGCTTGATGCCGAGGACCTCCCAACCGCGGTTGATCGCCGAGAGGACGGCAGCCCGGATGACGGCGTTCAGTCCGGGCGCGTCGCCGCCGCCGGTCGAGATCGCGATGCGCATGCGATAGTGCGTGAGTGAAGAAATGGGGAAAGCGGAAAAGCGGCGGTCCTGCCTAACGGCGTCAGGCCTGACGCTTGAGAAGTGCGAGAACTTCGCCGGGCTTCGCGTGGCGATCGAGCCGGGACTTCTCGAACACCGGGACGCCGTCGCGCAGCACCTCGAACCGTCCCTTCGACGATGGAATCATCGTCACCTCGGCGCCAGGAAGCTCCCGGCGGATCTCGGCGGCCAGACTGGTCGCCCGTGGTTCGTAGTTTCAGAAGGTGCAGTATTCGATCGAGATCTTCATGCGTGTTGAGCGGGTGACTGTTTGAATCTATCACCGCGTCCCCGCGACAGGGAACGCGGCGCCTCGCTACTTCCGGATCGCGGCCAGTGCGGCGTCGATGACGTTGACCACGCGGCTCTCGGCCTCCACCTGGCGGCGCGCCTCGAGCGGCGCGATGCTCGACTGCTGCTTCAGCTCGCCGAGTGCAGCGGCCGCTTCGGTCCGGACGAAAAGGTCGTCGTCGACGTCGAGGAGCGGCGCGATTGCCGCTGCGACCTCGGCTTCGTGCCCCGCCGCCCGGGCGGTCAGCGCGTCGATTGCCGCGACGCGCGTGTTGCGGCTCGTGCCCGCGGCGAGATACCGCATCAGGATCGGCATCGACTCGGGCGAGTCGATCGTGCCGAGCGCGGTGACCGCCTGCGTGCGCGACATGTCGAGCCAGCTGTCCGACCCGAGCTGCTGCTTGATCGCATCCAGCGCGCCGGCCCCGTCGAGCGCGGCGAGAGTTCGCAACGCGGTGCCGCGGTTGATGAGCGATGGGTCGCTGGCGGCGGCTTCACGTGCACGAGCGGCAGCGGACGAGCTGTGGACGGCGGCCAGCGCGCGCAGCGCCGCGTCGCGGACGCGCGCGTCCGGATCGCGAGTCGCGGCGATGATCGCGTCGGCGACGATCGGCGCATCCCCCTGTGTACGGAGGGCACCGACCGCGCTCGCGCGCACGGCGTACGCGGAGTCGTGCGTCGCGGCGATGAGTGCCCGGCGGGCGAGGAGCTCGTCGGTGCGCCGGGCGAGGAGACCGATCGCCTCGACGCGTCCGACAATGTCGTCGTCGTGGGCGAGCTGCCAGGCGAGCATCACCGTCGGGCGCGGGAAGTCGGTGAGGTCGAGCAGCCAGTTGCCCTTGTCCCAGCGAATCGAGCGGGGCGCCGACGGGACCGGGAACGATGCGTGACCGACGCCATTCCGCACCTGGACGACACCGCGCACCGGGGCGCCATCGGTGAGGATCTCGATGTCGACGTCGGGATCGAAGAAGCCGGTGAGCGAATCGCGCTGCTGGATCTCGCGCGCGTCGAGCGTCACCGCGTGAGCGGTCGAGTCATAACGGTAGCTCACCTGGAAGACGGGGAAGCCCGCGCCGTAGACCCACTTGTCGAAGAATGGCTTGAAGTCCCTGCCGCTGACCTGCTCGAACGCCGCCCGCAGGTCGTCGCTGACGACATTGCCTTTCGCATGCTGCGTCGCGTAGCGGTTCATCCCGCGCCAGAAGAGCGAGTCGCCCAGTTGATGGCGGATCATCTGGAGCACGGTCGCGCCCTTCGGGTAGATGTGCCCACTGAAGAAGAGCTCGAGCGGGTCGGTGACCCAGCGATTGTAGACGAGAGGCCGGCGCGCGCGGCGATCCGCGGCGATCGTCTGCTGGTGTGCGCCGAGCCGGTCCATCGCGCCTTCGTCGGCGCCCATGCCGAACTCCGTCCACGTCTGCTCCATGAACGTCGCGAAGCCCTCGTTCAGCCAGATGTGCGACCAGTCGCGGGTGGTGAGATAGTCGCCGAACCACTGGTGACCCAGCTCGTGCGAGACCAGGCCCTCGGCATTTCGCTGCGGTTCGGCCCACGCCGGGTGGAGGATATCGTCGTCGGCCTGGGTCGTGGCGGTGACGTTCTCCATGCCGCCGAAGATGTAATCGGGTGCGTTGATCTGGTCGTATTTGGCGAACGGATAGTCGACGCCCGTCTTGTTCGAGAAGAGCTCGATCATGCGCGGGGTCTTTCCCATCCCGCGCCAGGTGGCGTCGACCGAATCCGGGTACGTCCAGTAGCCGACGGGGACCGTGCGCCACTTGTCCTGCAGCACGACGTAGTCGCCGGTCGCAGCGGTCATCAGGTACGTCGAGTTGGGCTGGTCGAGCACCCAGTGCCACTCGAGCTGGTTGCCGACGCGGCGTGGTGCGCCACGGAGCGCGCCGTTCGACAGCGCCTTCTCGTTGGTGTCAGTCTGGATGTAGAACTCCCACGTCTCCTTGTCGTTGGGAAAATCCCAGGTGGGCACCCAGTAGCGATTGTCCTCGGTCTCGCCCTGCGTCCAGACGACGTGGCGGCGGTCGATGAAGTAGGCGCCCTTCTTCGGGTGTACCGATTCGTAGTCGACGGTGAAGCTCGTGCTCGACCGGGGGCGGAGGGTCCCGGGGAGCCTGACGGTCAACGTCCGGCCGTCGTAGTCGTACTTCAACCGCGTACCGTTAGGCGCGCTCACCTTCGCGATGGTCATCCCGACCGCGTCGAGGGGAATCGCCGTGAGTGGCTTGTCGAGCGCCGCGAGGCGGATCGTGGTGCTGCCGACCACCGCATGCCGCGGCCAGTCGAAGCGCACGTGCACGATCTGGTGCTGCAGATCGTAGATCCGCTCGCGCTCCGGGTGCGGTGTCCCCGGGGGGAGCGGCCCCCAGGTGATCATCGTATCCGTGCGAAATGCCGGCACTGCGTACGAGATCATCGTATCGGGCGGGGCGGGCACGGCCGGCGTGACGGCAGCCGGCGCCTGAACCGGCGCCGGGGCCGGAGTGGCGGGACGGCTGCACGCCGCAGCGAGGGTCGTAACGAGGGCGACTGCCGCTGGGCGGTGGTTCATCGGGCGCTCGAGTGAGGGACGCGGCATCGATCTGATCGGCCGGAGTGCTCCGTGGATGAACAGCGGCCACGAAGCTGGAGGCATCTCCGACGAATATAGAGTCGCGTGAGGCGATGCGCGCGTCCGCTCATGTGAACGACGGAACGGTGATGGGGCGCACCGATCGGGTGCGCATCGTCGGCCATGTCCGATCGGTCGATGAATTCAGCGATGTCCGCGCGCCGCGCCGGCACCACCCTCCCCGAGCTCCTCGTGGTCGTCGCGCTCGTCGCGCTGATCTCGGGATTCGTCTTCGCGCCCTTCAAGCGCGGCTTCGACCGCCTCAAGACCCGCGCAGCGGCGCGTGAGGCTATGGGCGCGTTCTACACGGCGCGCGCGGCGGCGATCGCGCGCGCCCAGCGGACGGCGGTGCGCCTCGACGAGCGGCGCTCGTCGGTCACCGTGACAGCGGGCCGCGATACGCTCATGACGCGACCGGTCGGCTCGGAGCACGGCGTCTCGATGTCGGCGACGCGCGACTCGATGGCGTTTTTCTCCGACGGACTCGGCGTCGGTGGTGCGAACCTGCGGGTGATATTCACGCGTGGCGCGGCCGCGGACACGGTCATCGCCTCTCGTGAGGGTCGGGTGAAGCTTGGCGCGCGAGGGTACTGAACCCGGCCCGCGGCTGGCGGTGGTTCGCGCGGCCGCCAGCGGATCCCGAGCGTTGCGGACGCGAAACGTGAGGCCGGGCGTGCAGGCAAGCACCAACGCTTCGCCGCCTAACGTGACCGAGGCCGGCCGCGCGCTCAGCGCCGGCCTGGCGGCCGATGGGCTCAGCGACGACCCGGCGGCCCGGCGCCGCGAGTTGCGGGTGGTGCTCGCCCTCTGCGCGGCGCAGGCGCGCGGCGCCCGCGAACGCGCCACCGGAGGGAGCGCGCTCACGCTCGTTCGTGACCTCGGGACGTCTCCCGCGTCATCACGGGTTGCCGGCGCCGCAGCGCCGCTCCTCCGCGACGGTTAGGCCCCCCCATCGCACAATCCGCCCGGCGTGGCGGAGCTGGCGGTGTCCCCGTCCGGTCGACCGGATTTGTTTGCATCGTGCAAGTAGCCCGTGTTTTTCATTGACCGGTCGCCGCGACGATGCCATGTTGTCGTCGCTCACCACATTAGTATTTTCTAATCTTTGTCGGGTCGTTCCTCCAGCCGCGGCGATACCGTCCGCGCGTGCAACGACCCGCTGGTTCATACAGTGCCGAGAATGTCAGACGAAGTACTGCTGGCGCCTCTTGCGCCCAAACGACGATGGTCGACCCCGACGCTGACTTCGCACGCGTCGCTCACTGCGCTCACGCAGATGCAGTATCCGGAGGGCTTCGCCACCGACTCCGGGTTCGACGCCTCGCAGCAAGCCATCGCATGCAGCACAGGGTTCTGCCCCCGCAAATGACGACTTCCCTGATCCTTCGCGGCGCGCTGCGTCGTCCCGCGGCGCTGGCCCTTCTCTGCGCTGCCGCGGCCTGCAGTGACCGGCGGCAGCCGGCTCCATCGCCGCTTCAGCCGCCATCGCACCCGCTGACGACCGTCGCGCACCTGCGCGGCACGCTCGACGTCGCGAGCGGCACGCTGACTTTCGATCCCGTCGACGGCGCCGCCACCGGCAATGGGGTCAGCGCGACGATCTACGGCGACCAGGGCGTCAACGTCGTGATCTACAATTCGCCGGTCGTGACCAGCGCTCCGGTCGCCGGGAAGAAGACGTACTCGGCGAACGTCGGAATCCAGAACCTGCTCGCCTACAGGATCGGCGACGAGCAGCGCGCGGCGGCGCCCGCCGACACGATGGGGATCTACGTCTTCACGAATACGGCTCCAGTCGTGGCGGGGACTTCGTCGGCGTGCGCCTGCACCGTCACCGTCCAGAACCCGCAGGGGACGGGCAACTTCACGGCCCCGAACCAGCCCTACTGGTTCTGGCCTGAAATACTCGGGCCGGCAAACGGCGGCGCCGACACGACGCTCGTGCGCAAGCCATGGGTGTTCCAGGCGGACACCCAGGTGACTCGCTTCACCTTCGATGTTCTGGTGAGCGCGGCGTGGGTTCCGCCCTACCAGACGGTCTGGCGGGTGGACTACCCCGCCGACTCCCTCCCCGACACGCAGGCCGAACCGAGGTGGCGGAATCTGGGCACGCCGAAAGCGACGGAGTCGATGGTCGGCGGATATCTCGAGATGGATGTCCAGCGGGCCAAGGACAGCGTCATGTACGTTCGTCACGACTCGGTCAGCTCGGCGGCGAGCGCCTTTATCGAAGGCCGCTTTCGGCTCGACAACGGCGGGGGACTGTCCACCCCTCAGGCCGGGCTCGTGATCGACGACAACACGAAATACATCGCGCTCCTCGTCACGGACAGCGGATCGTCCGGAAAGGCGCGCATCGGCTTTTACTCGAAGATTGATTCGCTCGTCACGGGCTTCACGGACACGGTCTCGGTGTCCACGTTGCGGGCGTATCAGCTGCGCAAGTATGGCGCGGACAGCGTCGTGGGTCTGGTCGACGGCATTCGTCGAATCAAGATCGCCTACAGCGCGCTGCCTCCGACGCAGGTCCCCGCGTCGGCGCCGTCGACCTTCGCGTTCGGCATCGCCTCCTCGTCGTCAAAGAAGACGACGACGACGTGGGACTACGTCACCTACCAGATCGGCCAGGCGACGCCGTAGCGCGTGACGCAGCAACCGCTCAGTCTCGCATTCGAGCTGTCGAACCTCTGCAACCTGCACTGCACGCACTGCATCCGCGGGTCGCACCAGGAACACGTCGATCACCTCGACCTCGCGCTGTTCCGGCGGATTCTCGACGAGGCGGGTGAACGATTCGCTCCGATCTCCGTCGTGTTCACCGGCGGCGAACCGCTCGTGTCCGAGCTCTTTCCGGCGGCCATCGAGGAGCTGCTCGCCCGCAGGATCCCGTACGGCTTCGTCACGAACGGCTGGCTGGTCCCGCGCCACTTGCCGCTCCTGCTGCGCCATCCGCCCACCTTCGTCCGCATCAGCCTGAGTGGGGCGAGCGAGGCGACGCACGACCGGCAGCGCGGCCGCGGCAGCTTTCGCCGCGCGCTCCTCGCCGCTGCCACCCTGCTCAGCCGCGGCCTTCGCACCGAGATGTCGATGGTCGTGACGCGAGACAGCCGCGCGGAGCTCGCCGATGCAGTGGACCTCGCAACCAGACTGGGTACCGCCGAGTTCCACTTCATGCTGCCGCAGCCTACGCCGGAAAGCGCGCTCGACGAAAGCGATCTCGCGCCCTGGGAATGGGACGTGGTCGCCGACGAAGTCCGCGGGCTCGCCGCACGCAGCGCGACGGTGATCGGTCTCGACTACGGTACCTCGCTGCCCTTCCCGCGCGGCGCGTGCGACACGATGGCGCAGCGACACATCTACGTCGACGCGCGCGGCCGCGTCCCCTTCTGCTGCCAGCTCTCTCGTTACGGGAGCGGCACCGAGCTGGTGGTCGGCGATTTGACGACGGAACCGCTGTCGACGGTGTTCGACCGGGGCAGCCACACCTACGCAGCGTACAACAGCGAGACGACGCGGCTCTACCAGATCGGCAAGGTGGATGCGCTCGACGCGTACCCGTGCATGAGCTGCGCGCGTCGCCACGGCCAGACGGGGTTCCTCGCCGAGTTTCCGGAGCATCCCTGGGCCGCGCTGGCCACGCGCTCGGCGTGACCGCGCCCGCGATCGAGTGGCAGTGGGGCGACGTCGACGCGCGGCCCGACGGCGAGCGCACATGCCTGACGCATCGCCAGGCCGGGGCACAGCTCTGGGTGAATGCCGGCCGACTCGTGCGCGGTGCCGGTTACAGCGCGGCCTCGCCCGCCGTTAGGCGCGAGCTCGCGCGCATCGGCGCGATCGTCCGCCTGAGACAGCGCGGACGCTACCTGGTTCATGCCGCCGGGATCGTCGATCCGCACGGGCGCGCGTGGCTGCTCTCCGGCGACAGTGGCAGCGGCAAGTCCACCCTTGCCTACGCGCTCGCCCGCGCCGGTTGGACGGTGCTCGGCGACGATGGCGTGATGATCGAGCGCGGTGCCGACGGACTGATCGCCCATCCATGGCGTGATCCGCTCCGCGTCAGTGCCGACCTGGCGCCGAGCTTTCCCGAGATGCACGTCGCCGGGGCGCAACCCGCTGCTGGCGACGCGCGTCGCCGCGTGTCGATCACGATGCCGCCGGCGCGCTGCGCGCCGGTGGCGGCACTCGTCCTCATCATGCGCGCTCCGCGCTTCGCGTTGACACAGGCCCGTCCCGTCGACGCCCTGGCCGCGCTCGTTCGCCAGTCGCCGTGGGTGATCCTCGGCGACGCGCACGCGAAGGCGCACCTCGAGCTCCTGCGCTATGCCGCGGCGCAGCCCGTCTTCCACCTGCATCACACGCCAGCCGAGCTGCACACGATTGCCGCCGTCCTCGGCGACGCGGCATGAGGCGCTACATCGTCCCTCCTGATGTGGCCTGCGCGACCGTCGAGGACGGGGCCGTGCTCCTCCACATGGGGACGAAGCTCTATTACTCACTGAACGAGACGGGCGCCGAGATCTGGAAGCTGATCGAGGACGACGTCCCGCTTGGGGACATTCCCACGGCGCTCACCGAACGCTTCGACGTGTCGCTCGCGGAAGCACAAGCCGCGGTCGCCGAGCTCGTCGAGGTGCTCGCGGCGAAGACGTTGCTGATCATCGAGGACACATGATGCGGTCGATCGAACGCAGCGCGGCGCTCGCGGCGACCGTGCTCGTCCCGTTGCTGCTCACGCTGCTGCCGCTGCCTAACGTGCTCGCGGTCTGCGACCAGTGGCCGCAGGTTCGCGGCCGCGCCGCGACACCGGACGGCCTGGCGCGCCGAGTTCGCCGCTGGCTCGCCTTCGGTCGCGGTCCGTGGCGGAGTACCTGCCTGACGCGATCGCTCGTGCTCTACACGCTCCTCCGCCAGCACGGGTATCGCCCGAAGCTGCACCTGGGAGTGGCTGGCGATGCACGCGGATTCGACGCGCATGCCTGGATCACGCTCGACGATCGTCCGGTCGAGTTGCCGGCGACGGTCGGCAGCCAATATCGCCGGCTCCTGGTGCACGGTGGGTAGCCGCGCGATTCACGACCTCGTCGTCGCGATCCTCCGCGG
>JAICUE010000564.1 GCA_025936015.1 Gemmatimonadaceae bacterium | reverse complement strand
GTCGTCCCCCAGTCGCTGCAGCACCGACTCCTCCGCTTCCCCGTTCACCACGACCGCGCCGACGCGCGCGCCGTCCCGCGTCCAAAAATACACTCCGGCGCGCAGTGGCCGGAGTGAATCGGTGACCGATGTCTTCACGCCTCCCGGCATCTCGACCCCGTTGATCCCGGGCGGTACGGCGATCGCAGCGCCGGGCGTGGCGTTGGTCGCCGGCCGGCCGCCGGCGGCGACACGTTCGCTCAGCGTCCGCGCGAGCCAGGGGACGAAGTCAGCGGTCGCGGGGAGACTCGTCGCCGCGGTGTCGAGCGCCGATGCGACGAGCACGTAGCCATCTCCAGCGACGATCCACGGCTCGCCGCCGACTGTCGCGAGCGTTTCCGCGGGGGTGGCAGCGGTCGTGCTGAGCGCGTACCGCCGCCGCACGTCGACCGCGGCAAAGCCATCGCCGCGCGCCGGTGCATTCTCGCGGCGCTCGCTGCCGAGTCGCCACGGGATGCCGGCGCGATCGAGCGCGCGATTCGCCGCACCGATCCGGGCTGGATCGAGCGGCGCGACGACGAGAGCCGGACGCGACGTGAGCTCGTCGGCGGATGCGATGACGATGTCGCCGCCGGCCGCGATCACTCCCGCGGAGATCAGTGCATCCACCGCGCGATCAGCGAAGGCGCCCGCGCGCGACACGACCCGCGGCGGCGCTGCGTTCCACGTCGCGAACCAGCGCTCGTCATCGGCCGAGAGCTCATCGGGTGCAATGACGGCGCGCGCGGCGGCCCACCCCGGCGGCGCATCGGCAACGGAGATGTCTGTTTCGGCGAAGCCGCGAGCGTCAGGCGCCGCGACACCGCGGCCCAGCGTGCGCCCGCCGACATCGATCCGGACCGCGAGCGAATCGCCTGCCCCGCCGCCGCGGGTCGCGACGTGCACGATGCCCGCACCGCTCCAGCGCGCAGGGCGCGGCTCCGCAGCTATGACCGCCCGATTGTGCGGGGGCATCATCCCCGGGGTCCAGACCACGTCAGCCCGTGGTCCGGCCGCTGTGCGCCAGGTCGTTGCCTGCGCGTCGGTCAACACGACGACGGCTGGAGTCGCGCCGGATACGCTGCGCGACCGCGCCGCGGCGACGCGGAGCGCGGCCGCGATGTCGCCGGCGCCGCCTAACGGCGTGATGGTGTCGAGCGCCGCTCGCAGCGAAGCAGCGTCGCCGCCGATTGCGCGGCCGTCAGCGGTGATGAGCCAGAGGCGGTCGTCGGCGGTCGCTGCCTCGAGGATCGCGTGCACGACGATCTTTTCATCATCGACCACGCTGCGCCCGTCGCTCACCGCGCCGGTGCTCAGCGAGTTGTCGAGCACGAGGGCGAGTGCGGCCCGGCCGTGACCGGTGCCGATGCGCGCGAGCGGCCGGGCAGCGGCCATGGCGAAGAGGATCACGAGCAGTATCCGCAGCAACGCGAGCAGCGAGTTGCGCGCGCGCAGCGAGCGCTCGTGATCCCGTGTCGCGCGGGCGAGATAGCGCGCAGCGGGAAACTCGACGACGCGCCCGTGCGGCCGGCGGCGCAGGTGCAGCAGCAGCGGGACGAGCGCGGCGGCGGAGAGCGCGAGCCAGAGCGGCGAGAGGAAGATCATCGCCGCAACGTCAGGC
>JAICUE010000515.1 GCA_025936015.1 Gemmatimonadaceae bacterium | reverse complement strand
GCGAAGGAAGGCGTCGAGTGCGACGTCGTCGACCTCCGCACGATTCGCCCGATGGACGTCGAAGCGATCGCCAACAGCGTCCGCAAGACGAACCGCGCCGTCGTCCTCGAGGAAGGATGGGAGCTGTGCGGCGTCGGCGCCCAGGTCGTCGACTTCGTCCAGCGTGAGTGCTTCGACGACCTCGACGCACCGGTCGTCCGCGTCCACCAGGAAGACGTGCCGATGCCGTACGCGAAGAATCTCGAGAAGGCCGCGAAGCCCGACCTCGCGAAGACTGTCGCCGCGGTGAAGAAAGTCATGTACATCGCCTGACGTTTTACTCGACTACCGACGAGCATCCGAGAATGGCCACCAAAGTCGTGATGGAAGCGCTCTCTCCGACCATGGAAGAAGGGCGGCTGGTCAAATGGCTCAAGAAGGAAGGCGACGCCGTGAAGACCGGCGAGCCGATCGCCGAAGTCGAGACCGACAAGGCGGTGATGGAGCTCGTCGCCCGCGCGGACGGGGTGCTGCGCAAGCATATCCTCGCCGAGGGCACGCCCGCTCCAGTCGGCCAGCTCGTCGGCGTCATCGGCACCGCCGACGAGAACATCGACGCACTCGTCGGTGGCGCGGGTTCGCCCGCCGCTGGTGCGAGCGCCCCCGCTGCACCCACGAAGCCGGCCGAGCAGGTGGTCGGCAAGGCGCAGGAGAGCGCGGGCGCGTCGAGCGTCCCGCGCGGACCCGGCCAGTCGCAGGGCGAGGCGTCGATGCCGCCGCAGCAGAAGTCGGCAGCTCCAGCGCAGTCGCCTGGTCCCGGTGCGCAGCCGCCCGCGCCTAACGGCAACCAGGGGAATGGGGGCCGCGTCCGCTCGTCGCCGCTCGCGCGCCGGCTCGCCTCCGAACGGGGCGTCGACCTCGGCGCGATGCAGGGCTCCGGCCCCGGCGGCCGCATCGTCAAGCGCGACATCGAGAGCGCCGCCGCCAGCGGAGCGGGACAGGCGGCCGCGCGCGCCGCGACGCCGATCCGCCCGCGCAGCGACGCCGACTTCGACGATCAGCCGCTCACGCAGATCCGGAAGACGATCGCCCGCCGACTCTCGGAGTCCATCGGCCCGATCCCGACGTTTTATCTGACCGCGGAAATCGATCTCTCACGCGCGAGCGAGCTGCGCGACGCGATGCTCGAGACGGGCGACGAGTTCAAGGTCTCGTTCAACGACATCGTGCTCAAGGCGACCGCGACCGCGCTCGCCCAGCACCCCGAGGTCAACGCGCACTGGCTCGGCGACAAGATCCGCTACCACAATCGCGTCCATCTCGGCATGGCCGTCGCCACCGATGATGGCCTGATCGTCCCGGTCATCTTCGACGCCGACCAGAAGCGCATGAGCGAGATCAGCGCCGAAGCAAAGTCGCTCGCGAAGAAGGCACGGGAGCGGAAGCTCAAGCCCGAGGAGTACACCGGTTCGACGTTCTCGGTCTCCAACCTCGGCATGTTCGGGATCGATCAGTTCACGGCGATCATCAATCCCCCCGAAGTCGCGATCCTCGCGATCGGTGCAGTCGAAGAGAAGCCGGTGATCGTCGGCGAGGAGATCGAGGTCCGGAAGCGACTGCGCATCACGATGAGCTGCGACCATCGAGTAGTCGATGGCGCAGTCGGCGCGAAGTTCCTGCAAACGCTGAGACGGATGCTCGAGAATCCCTTGATGCTCGTCTTCTGACGACTGCGGGATGAGAGAGAAGGGGCCGGACGCCGCTGCCGTCCGGCCCCTTTCTCTTTTCGATGAGGGACGCCGTGCGCTCGTGTTGAACTCCGAGCGTCTCTCCTCCGGCCGTTGAATCCCAAGCTCGCCCCCGGTTAGCTTTCCAGACGAGAGACCTCTCTCCTCTTCGACTCGCAATAACGAGATCCAATGGCATCCTTCGACGTACTCTTCCTCGGCGGCGGTCCCGCCGGCTACGTCGGCGCGATCCGCGCCGCCCAGCTCGGCTTCTCCGTC
>JAICUE010000324.1 GCA_025936015.1 Gemmatimonadaceae bacterium | reverse complement strand
CGGTTCGGTCGCGGGGGCGGCGACCAATGGCGTGCGGCGGCCGATCGCCCGGCGCGCCTGGCTGCTCGCCGGTGTTGCCGCGCTCGTGATCGCCGTCGCGGCCGCGGCATCCTTCGTAGCGCGGGCTCGCCGCGCCGCCGCGCCGGCTTCGCCCGCCGATGCGTACAGCTTCGTCGTGCTCCCGCTCACCGCCGCCGACCCGGGCGCCCGCACCGACACTGCCCTCGTCGCGCGACGCATCGCCGACGCGTTAGGCGAGTGGGATGGCGTCACGGTCGTGAGCCCTCGGGAAGTTGCCGATCGTGTCGCGTCGTCGCGACGCGGCGGACCGCTGCGCCTCGATGACGCACTCGATGTCGCGCGCGCGCTCGGGGCTGCGAAGCTGGTCTGGGGGGAGTTGAGCACCAACGCCGATGCGCGAGCGTCCGAGCGCACCGCACGTCTGACGCTGTACGACGTCGCAACCGGCCGCGCGCTTCGCCCGGCGGTGCTCGCCTATCCGTCGGGCGGCGCGCCGGTGCCGGCGATCCGCCTAACGGTGAACCAGCTCGTCCGCGGTCGCGGCGAGCTGCCGTCGGCGGGGACCGCGACCACCGAGCGTCCGTCGCTGCCGGCGTGGATCGCCTACGACTCGGCGCGGGACGCGCTGGACCATTGGGACCTCGCTGATGCGCGGCGCCAGCTGCGCGGCGCCCTCGCGATCGACCCGGCGCATGCGCAAGCAAACCTCTGGCTGTCACTCGTCGAGATGTGGGCCGGTACGCCGCGCGACCGGTGGCGTCCCAACGCAAAGCGCGCAGTCGAGCTACGCGACCACCTGAACGCACGCGACACGCTACTCGCGATCGCGCAGCTCGCACTGGCCGACGGGCGATACCCTGATGCCTGCGCGGCGTATCGCCAGTTCGTCGGCCTGGATACGACCGAAGTGATCGGCTGGTACGGACTCGGCGAATGTGAATCGCGCGATTCACTTGTCGTCAGCGACGGAGCGAGTCCGTCGAGATGGAAATTTCGCGGCAGCTGGCAGCACGCCATTGATGCGGACATGCACATCGTCGACGATCGGGCCCCGCCGCAGCCGACCTTCGTGTACACGCGGCTCTCGCAGCTGCTGTTCACGTCGGGAATTCAGCTTCGGCAGGGGCACTCCGACGGGCCGGATCGCACCGAGTTTACCGCGTATCCGACGTTGAGGGCGGACACGCTCGTGTTCACGCCGTATCCCATGAACGCGACGGGAGCGTCCGGACCGGATCCCATTCCGGACGCAAAGGCGCGCGCTCTCGATCACGACCGCATTCTGCTCCGCCGGCTGTATCAGAGCTGGGCCGCCACGGCCCAACCAACCGTCGAGGCGCACGCCGCACTCGCCGCCTACCTCGAGTCGCTCGAGGAAATCGGGGGCTCTGACGCGCGCGAGTTCTCAGCGCTCTGGCAGATCCGTCGGGCGCGCAGTCTTTCCACAGACTCGGACATGCAGCTGGGTCTCGCGCGTTCCGAGCTTCGACTTCTCGTCAAGACGGGCGATTGGGTCCGAGTCGCCGCGTTCGCCGACTCTCTGTTCGCCGCGAACCCCGATCCCGGAGCAGACAGCGCCGGCGCGCTGGCTGGAGCGGCCGCCCTGACGGGAAGAATCCGGACGCTTGCATCGATCCTCGGCGCGCGCAGCGAGACGGCGACCTACGCGTTGACGACGCCTGACGGTGTTCCGCTCGATCTCTCGCCGGCGCTGGAACAGGACGCGGCTGGCACCTTCGCCTTCGCGCTCACCGGCGCGTGCGTCGACAGTGTCCGTAACTACAGAGCGCGCGTCGAGCAACAGCTGGCCAGCTACATCCCTGATCCAGCGCGGCGCGCGATCGCGCGCGGTGTGCTTCTCCGTCGCCCGCTAGCTGTCGCGCTGCCGTGCGTCGGGGCGAAGTCGGTCCTCGGGATCGACGCGGCCTCCGATCGCCTGGTCAAGCTCGAGCAGGCGTTCGCAGTCAACGATATCCCCGCATTTCGCGCCGTCTACGACAGCCTGATGAGCGTTCGTGCCCTCAACCGGCCGGGCGACACGGCGATGGACTACACGTACATGGAGAGCTGGATGCTCGGCGCGCTCGGCGACACCGCGGAAGCCGTGACGCACCTCGACCGATCGCTCGGCGCCCTCCCGACGTTAGGCGTCTTTCTCCTCGATTATCCCTCTCATGCCGCCGCGCTCGTGCGCGCGATGGGGCTGCGTGCCGAACTCGCTGCGGCGAAGCATGACGAAGCAACAGCTGCGCGCTGGGCGAACGCGGTTCAGACGCTATGGGCGCACGCCGACCCCGAACTCCAGCCATACGTGCAGACCATCTGCGGGCTCGGACGACGCTGTTCAGGCGTAGCGAGGCAGAAGGGTGAGCGTTAGGCCACACCACACTCCATTGGAGGTGCGATAATGGCTTGGTCAGTGAACATTCGTTGCGCCGTCGTGATGGCGGGCATCGCGTGCTGCGCGGCGGCAGCATCCTGCAATCGCACCGATTCGCGCGCGAGGCAGCAAGCGTTCCTCGGGCCGCGCGACGGCGACACAACCGATACCGTCGAGCTGGAGGTCGAGTCGGACACGGCTCCGCAGTTGCCCCTCGTCAAGGTCGGCAAGGACACCGTGATCACGGCGCGGAAGACACCGCCGCTTCCGAAGCCGATCGATTCGATGTCGAACAAGGAGGTTGGCGATTACGTCCGTTCGCTCGCCTACAAACCGGGCCAGTTCAACATCGACGTCGAAACCGTACCCTGCGTCCACCAGGATTCAACGCCGTGCACTGGCAGTGACAGTGCGCACCTTCGCATTCAACCAGAAGCAGGAATGAACAAGCGGCCGATCAACAGCATCCCGAAAAGGGGACTGATCGTCGCGCGGATCATCAACGATGCTCCGGCCGGTCACGATGCGGCCGAATTTTATTACCCGGCGCAGAGCAAGACCTGGTGGGTGGTGGACGACAGCGGCGGAAAGCTGCGCTCCCGGTACTTCACGCGAACCTACTCGGACACCGGCCCGGCAATACGATTCGTCACCCGCACCCGCCCCTTTGAAAAGTGCGGCCATCCGGATGCTCCCGCCGGCCGCGCGGCGCGCGCGAAATTCTGGGACTGCACCCAGAGCGAGGCTGACAGCACGTACAGCCTTCGCGGCAAATCTGAGCGCGAGCGTATGCCTGGGCGCGAGCGACTCGGGTCGCCCGACTCATATTTCCAGCTCGTATCGCTGCGGTCGTCAGTCCCGCTGCCGGCGGCGCCTCCCTATGCGCTTGCCAGCAACTGGGTGACGTGCGGTGCCGGGTGCTGCGCGTCGCAATGAGAGTGCCTCCCGCCTAACGCGCTGCTACCCGCTCGCCTCCCGTGCCGCTGCTCCTCATCGCGGCGGCCGGGACGGCGACGCGGAGGCCGCTCTCCGAGCGGCGCGTGTCGCTGCCGCCGGCGAGGGTGAAGAAGAAGGTCGTCCCGTGACCGAGCTCGCTCTCGACCCAGATCCGCCCGCCATGCGCCTCGACGATCCCCTTCGCGATCGCGAGGCCGAGGCCGATGCCGCGCCGGTCGTTGGCATCCGCCTGCCAGAAGCGGCCGAACACCTGCTGGAGGTGGGCCGGTGAGATCCCCGGCCCCGTATCGGTCACCGAGAAGCGCGTCTGGCCGTTCACCGGCTCGGCGCGGATCACGATCCGCCCGCCCGACGGCGTGAACTTGATCGCGTTCCCGATCAGGTTCGAGAAGACCTGCAGCACGCGACCGGCGTCGGCGGCGACCGGCGGCAGGTCGTCGACGACCGACGCCTCGAGCCGCAGCGACCGCTCGGCCGCGAGCGGCCGCAGCATGTCGATAGCCTCGCTGACGAGCGGCTCGACGTCGACTGCGCGCTTGTCGATGCCCAGCCGTCCCGATTCGAACTTGGCGACATCGAGCAGGTCCTGCACCATCCGCGTCATCCGCTCACCGGCGCGCTTGATCATCTGCAGCCGTTTCACTCGCTGCACCTCGTCCATCGGGACCTCGAGCATCAGGCTCGTGCTCATCGAGATCGTGTGCAGCGGATTGCG
>JAICUE010000529.1 GCA_025936015.1 Gemmatimonadaceae bacterium | reverse complement strand
GATTGCCTTACGTTTCGCCTTTCTCCCGGAGCAACAGTTGACTTCGATTCGAACAGCGGCCGCCATCTTCCTCGCCGTAGCCACGCGTTCCGTCGCGGCGCAGGGTATCGCGCCCGATTCGGTGCTTCCCGGCACACCGTTGCACGTCCATCTGGCCACCGCGCCGACTATGAAGGCGGCCGCGGCTGCGAGCTGGCGAATCGCTGACCCGACTGCGGGACGCGGTGGTGGGTTGTTCAAGGGGCGGTTTGCGTCGTGGGATTCGTCGGGTCTGCACGCAACCGATCTCAAGTCGGGAATGAGCTGGACATTTCCGTCGACGTCCGTCGCGTAGGTGGACGCACTGACGGGCACCGACCGGAGCCGCGGTGCGATCGTCCGTGGTGCCCTGGCCGGCGCCGTCATCGGCGCCCTGGCCGTCTACTATGAAGACGCCGGCAAGTACCATACATACGCGCCCTTTGGCGGCGCGCACGACGTCAATCGCTGGATGGTCGGGATCTCGGCGCTCGGCTTCCTCGCCGGCGGCGCCTATCGCTACGTTCGTCCGCCCGACGTCTGGCAGCAGGTGAGACGACCCGCGCGCGGAGCCTAGACAGGAGGTTGCGACGGGGGTAGCACGGTTGTATCCTTCTATCCGGATATACGGATAGAATAAAATGACCCGCGCCAGCATCTTCGACCAACTCAGCTCGCTCGCCGACCCCACCCGGGGCCGGCTCCTGCTGCTGCTCGACCGTCATGAGTTGACGGTCGGCGAGCTGTGCGCGGTGCTGCAGCTCCCGCAGTCGACGGTCAGCCGCCACCTCAAGACGTTAGGCGACGAGGGTTGGGTCGCGTCGCGCGCGGAAGGCACCAGCCGGCAGTACCGGATCGCGACTCCGCTCGATGCACCCGCTCGCCGTCTGTGGGAGCTGGTGCGGGACCAGACGGCGAAGACGCCGCTCGCCCATCACGACGCCGATCGGCTGCGGGCGACGCTCGCCGAGCGGAAGCGAAAGTCGCAGGAGTTCTTCTCCGGCGCCGCGTCGCAGTGGGACGCGCTGCGCGCCGAGCTGTTCGGCAAGCGCGGCGAGGTCAGCTCGCTGCTCGGGCTGCTCGACGAGACGTGGACCGTCGGCGATCTCGGATGCGGCACCGGGCCGCTCAGCGAGGCGCTGGCGCCCTTCGTGCGGCGCGTCGTCGCCGTGGATGCCTCGCGCGCGATGCTCGCCGCCGCCCGCAAGCGATTGGACGGCTTGCCTAACGTCGAGTTGCGGCAGGGTGAGCTCGAGGCGCTTCCGATCAGGGCGCACGAGCTCGATGCCGCGCTCCTCTTTCTCGTTCTCCACTACACCGTCGACCCGGCGCGCGTGCTCGCCGAGGCCGCCCGTGCGCTCGCGCCGGGCGGGCGGCTGCTCGTGGTCGACATGATGCCGCACGACCGCGACGAGTATCGTCAGCAGATGGGCCACCTCTGGCAAGGCTTCGACGCGTCGCAGCTCGAGTCGTGGCTGCATGCCGCCGGATTCCACGCGGTCCGCTACACACCGCTGACCCCCGACCCCAGCGCGAAGGGCCCGTCGCTGTTCGCGGCCACCGCACGGACTGCAGCTGTTAGCCATGAGCCATTAGCAGTGAGCGACGGCGCCCACAAACCGCGCTCAAAACGCCGTCGCTCACAGCTAACGGCTAACGGCTGACATCCGGCGTAACACAGTTCTTGATCACCGTTCACCAATCTCAGAGGTACGAAGATGGCAACCGCGACAAAGCCTGCTCCCGCTCAGACGAAGACCGACCGTCCTCCCTTCAAGGTCGCTGACCTTTCGCTCGCCGAGTGGGGGCGCAAGGAGATGCGGCTCGCCGAGCAGGAGATGCCAGGGCTGATGGCGATC
>JAICUE010000312.1 GCA_025936015.1 Gemmatimonadaceae bacterium | reverse complement strand
GTGGCCGACGTAGCTCCGCGTGTAGTGGGGAAACGACGCCTGCGACCGCGACCGGTCGAACCATCGCAGCGCCGGCAAGCCGACGGCCCCGGGAAAGCGGCCGAGCAGGAACGGCGCGTAGGCCGGGCCGGTCACCGATGGAAACGTCGACGTGACCGTCTGCGCGGCGCCCTCTGCCCGCAACCGCGCGAGCGCCGGGAGTCTCCCGGCATCGATCGCTTCAGCCAGGCTGTCCGGACGCGCACCGTCGGCGACGAGAATGATCAGCACGAGGGAATGTACCGCCTCGAGGCGCCTGGGTAAGGTTTCGGCGCACCGTGCGAGCTACGACAGGGCGACGAGAAACGAGCGAGCTGCCCGGCGGGACGGATGACGGTAGATCGCGGCAGCGCAATCGTTGCTTGTCTCTCATCTCTCGTCTTCCCCCGCAGTCTCACTCATCTCTCATCTCTCATCGCAGTCTCCCTCATCTCTCGTCTCTCATCGCAGCCTCACTCATCTCTCGTCTCTCATCGCAGTCTCACTCATCTCGCCTCGCCGTGTTGAAGCCGGCAACCCGCGACCGCCACACCGAACCCGTTGACGCGCTGGCCTCCGCAGGAGAGACTTCGCCATGGCCTCACGAAAGAAGACGAGCGCGCAGCGTGCGCCGGCGGGAAAGCCGGTCGCTGCACCGGCGAAGGTAAAGCGGGCGAAGGCACCGCGGACGGCGAGCGGAAAAAAGGCGAATCCAGCGCTGCTCGCGGCGGCGGAGCAGGAAGCACAGCGCGGCAATCGCGAACGCACCGAGGAGGGACATCTCGCGGCCGGTCGCGTTCCGCCCTCACAGGGAGTCGAGAAGCGCGTCTCCGGCGCGACGCAGCGCGTCATCGACGACGCGATTCGCGACTGGCGCCCGCCCGTCACCGAAGACGAGAAGCTGCTGAGCGGGCCCAACGCCGGCGACCGGCGCGCGACCGACGACTTCACCCGCACCGATACCTGGCGCGCGATGCGGATCATGAGCGAGGTGATCGAGGGATTCGACACCCTCGCCTCGGTCGAGAAAGGGGTCTCGGTCTTCGGCTCGGCGCGGACGCACCCGAACGATCCGCAGTACGAGCAGGCCACCGAAGTGTCGCGGCTCCTCGCCGAGGCGGGCTTCTCGATTATCACGGGCGCGGGCCCGGGGATCATGGAGGCGGCCAACAAGGGTGCACGGTTAGGCGGCGGCCGCTCGATCGGCTGCAACATCGAGCTCCCGTTCGAGCAGGGCGCGAACCCGTACGTCGATACCCTCGTCAACTTCCGCTACTTCTTCGTGCGGAAGACGATGTTCATCAAGTACTCGGTCGCCTTCATCATCTTTCCCGGCGGCTTCGGTACGCTCGACGAGCTGTTCGAGGCGCTCACGCTCATCCAGACGGGGAAGATCTACCAGTTCCCGGTGATCCTCTTCGGCCGCCACTACTGGGCGGGACTCGTTCGCTGGCTGCAGACACGCGTACTCGGCGAGCGGAAAATCTCTGCGAGCGATCTCGACCTGATGCTCCTCACCGACGATCCCGCGGAAGCGGCGCACGCGGTGATCAGCTCGTTCAACGAACAGAACCGGACCGCGAGCGAGCGGGCGGAGAAGTCGCATGGCTAAGGGTGACGGCGGGAAGGGCGGCAAGAAGAACGACGACCCGCGCGAGCGCGGGGGCTTCAAGGCGTCACGCCACGCCACCGCCAAGCGCTCGTCCGCGGCCGGCAACAAGAGCGAGCAGAAGCGCGCCGCCGAAGAGCGGGAACGCGCCGGAAAGCTCGCCGTCGCCGCGAGCCACGCCGCCGACGACACACACACCTCGCACGAGAAGAGTCGCTTTCTCAAGGGCAAGAAAATCGATCCGCGCCGGATCGACGGCAGCGAGAGCGTCGCCGACCTGATCGAGGGGACGTTCCTCGCCTACAACGCGGCGCGGCTTCGCGAAGCATGCCAGCTCTTCGCCGGGAAGATGCTCGAGCCCGACGTGACGATAGGCCTGACGATCACCGGCGCGCTCACTCCCGCCGGACTCGGCATGGCCGCGCTCATCCCGCTGATCGAGGCGGGCTTCGTCGACTGGATCATCTCGACCGGCGCGAACCTCTACCACGACACGCATTTCGGCCTCGGCCTGGCGATGCATCGTGGGAACCCACAGGAGAGCGATACCGTGCTGCGCGAGGAAGGAGTCGTCCGCATCTACGACATCTTCTTCGACTACGACGTCCTCCTCTCGACCGACGCCTTCTTCCGGCAGATCATCCGCGCGCCGGAGTTCCAGCGAACGATGTCGAGCGCCGAGTTCCACAATCTCTGCGGCAAGTACGTCCGCGAGCGCGAGAAGACGTTAGGCATCGGCACCAGGTCGCTGCTCAGCGCCGCATACGCCGCCGGGGTGCCGATCTACACCTCGTCGCCGGGCGACTCGTCGATCGGGATGAACGTCGCCGCGCTCGCGCTCGAGGGCGGGAAGTGCCTGATCGACCCGAACCAGGACGTCAACGAGACGGCGTCGATCGTCCTCGCCGCCAAGCGCGGTGGCGGCAAGAGCGGCGTGATGATCCTCGGCGGCGGCAGCCCGAAGAACTTCATGCTCCAGACCGAGCCGCAGATCCAGGAAGTGTTAGGCATCGACGAGCGCGGCCACGACTACTTCCTCCAGGTCACCGACGCTCGCCCCGACACCGGCGGCCTGTCCGGCGCCACGCCGGCGGAAGCGGTGAGCTGGGGCAAGATCGACCCCGATCGCCTGCCTGACGCGGTGGTCTGCTACCTCGACTCGACCGTCGCGCTCCCGCTGCTGACGAGCTATGCGCTCGCGCGCACGAAAAAGCGCCCTCTCAGGCGCCTCTTCGACAAGCGAAAGCAGATGATGAAGGTGCTCCTCGACGAGTTCGCGAAGGCGAGCGAACAACCGCTGCACTCCGAGGAGACCGACTCGAAGCTGCCGATGCACCGGTGATGAAGACCGGCTTTAAGCCATAAGCCGTAAGCAGCCAGCGACGGCGCAAACAAAACGGCGTCGGAGGTGCGCACCTCCGACGCCGTTCGCTTCCGGCTTACAGCTTACTGCTCAAAGCGTGCTGCTGTCAGCTGCCGTCCTCACGCGTGCGGCGCCCAGCTGGTCTCCCCCGGCTTGTAATCGACGCATGGATCGTAATGCCCCGGTGACTCGCGGTAGCGCATCGCCTTCGTGTAGCCGATCTCCGACGTGAAGTAGCCGAGCAGCGTGAGCTCCTTCATCATCCGGAACCAGTGGGCGCGGTCGTCGGGCTTCTTTGCTTCCATGTACGCCTTCTGCTCCTTGTCGAGCGACTCGAGCAGCGCGGTGCGTTGTGCCGGCGTCGAATCCATGAACGACTTGCCGTTCATCTTCATGCTCGCGGCCTCGAGCTTCGCCATCCCGCCGCGGAAGATCTCCTGGTCCTGCGGGTCGTAGCAGTCGGTGACCATCAACGCCATGAAGGGACCGACCTTCGCCGCCTTCGCGCCGGGGGTTTTCGTCTCGGGCAGAATCGTGTCGGCGACTTCGTCGAGGAGCGCGACGTCGCTGCCGGCGAACTTCCCGACCGCGGTGCCGGCAGGTGGACGCTCGCGTCCGCACGACGCGAGCAGCCCGCTTCCGCCAACGAGCGCGACGCCGCCGAGCAGCACGCTCACCCGCTTGATCGCTTCGCGCCGATCGATGACTTCCGGTTCGTGATCCAGGGACATGATCGTGGCTCCGGTCAGAGATTGCGCCGATTGAGCTCGGCAACCGCGTGGTCGGCCGCGCGCGCGCTGAACGCCATGTAGCTCAGGGACGGGTTCTGGCAGGCCGTCGAGACCATGCACGATCCGTCGGTGACGTAAACGTTAGGCGCGTCCCATACCTGGTTGTGCTTGTTCAACACCGAGGTCTTCGGGTCATGGCCCATTCGTGCCGTCCCCATCTCGTGGATTCCCATCCCCGGGAAGCAGGGCTCGTCGAAGGTCTTGACGTTCTTCACGCCAGCCGCGGTGAGCGTCTCTGCCATGTCGTTGGCCATGTCGACGCGCATCAGTCGCTCGTTCTCGCCGGTGGCGCAGTCGATCTTCAGCACCGGCAATCCCCACTTGTCCTTTCTCGTCTCGTCGAGCGTGACCACGTTCGCATGGTTAGGCAGCATCTCGCCGAACGCGGTCCCGCCGACCGACCAGTTCCCC
>JAICUE010000075.1 GCA_025936015.1 Gemmatimonadaceae bacterium | reverse complement strand
CTGCCAGAAGCGGCCGAACACCTGCTGCAGGTGCGCGGGGGAGATCCCCGGCCCCGTGTCGGTCACGGAGAAGCGCGTCTGCCCGTTCACCGGCTCGGCGCGGATCGCGATCCGTCCGCCCGACGGCGTGAACTTGATCGCGTTGCCGATCAGGTTGGAGAATACCTGAAGCACGCGGCCGGCGTCGGCGGCGACCGGCGGCAGGTCGTCGACGACTGAGCCCTCGAGCCTGAGCGAGCGCTCGGCGGCCAGCGGGCGCAGCATGTCGATCGCCTCGCTGACGAGCGGCTCGACGTCGACCGAGCGCTTGTCGATGCCTAACCGTCCCGACTCGAACTTGGCGACGTCGAGCAGGTCCTGCACCATCCGCGTCATCCGCTCACCGGCGCGCTTGATCATCTGCAGCCGTTTCACTCGCTGCACCTCGTCCATCGGGACCTCGAGCATCAGGCTCGTGCTCATCGAGATCGTGTGCAGCGGATTGCGCAGGTCGTGCGACACGATCTTGAGCACCTGCTCGCGCGCGTCGATCGTCAGCTGTGCCTCACGGTACATCGTCGACAGCGTCGTCCGCTCGACCTGGTTGGTGACGACCCGCTTCACCAGCGTCGCGATCCCGGCGCCTAACGCGCCGATGAGCATGAGCAGTCCGGATGCAAGGAGGATCTGGACGGGATCGATGCGCGTCGCGACCGCGGCGTAGAGGAAGATCGCGACCGCCAGCGCGGTCCCGATCGCCGCCGAGGATCGCGAAAGCCGGAGCGCGCCGGACATCGTCAGCAACACGCAGAGGATCGCGACGCAGACGAGGACGCCGGCGGGTGGCGATGCCGTGATTCCCCCAGCGGCGACCGAGGCGACGATGAACCCGGCCCATATCATCGAACCGTCGAACGCCGGTCCCGCATACTGGAGCCAGCGCGGACACCAGCCGCGGCGCAGCGCGGCGACGAGTGCTCCCGAGAGCGCCAGCGAGATCGCACCGAGGACTACGGCGGATATCCGCGCCGTCGACGCGGCGCCGGCACCGCTCACGCCGAACGAGAGTCGTCCGACGGCGATGAGGAAATAGGACGCCGTGATCCCGGCGCGGAGCATTCCGAGCTGCGTCTCCCGCGACCGCGATTCATCGAGCAGCAACCGGTCGATCGACGGCGCCAGCTCGGGCGGTTCGCCCTCCGGCGCCAGCTCAGCGCGAACAGTCCGCTCGATCGACAGCGCGAGCGCGGCGTACGAATCACGCGATTCCATCCGCAATGCATACGACTAAATGGATGGACCGGCAAGAGCGCCCCGCATCAAGCCGTTTCGGGACTTTCAGGCGTCACGCAGTTTCGAGACTTCCACAATCAGCCAGTTTCGAGCTTTCCGTGCATCCGGCAGTTTCGAGACTTCCACAATCAGCCAGTTTCGATGTTCCGCGTGTCGCCGTTCACACCTCCAGATGATCACCCGGCCGCGCTACCATCGCGTACAGCACCGGCATCAGGAACACGCTGATCAGCAGCCGCGAGAACAGTCCGCCGACAATCACCAAGGCGAAGGGCTTTTGCGTGTCCGACCCGACTCCGCTCGACACCGCCGCCGGCAGCAGCCCTAACGCGGCGACGAGCGCGGTCATCATGATCGGCCGCAGCCGAAGGATCGCCGCCGCCCGCGTCGCCTCGACGATGTTCGATCCTCCAAGTCGCAGCTCGTTGGCGTAGGAGATGTAGACCACCGCCGTCTGCACCGAGACCCCGAACAGCGCGAGGAAGCCGATCATCGACGACACCGAGAACGGCGTCCCGGTCACCAGCAGCGCGAGCAGTCCGCCTAACGGCGCGGAGAGGATCACCCCGCCGACGGTGATCAGCGGAAACTTGAGGTTGTGGTACAGCACGAACAGAATCGCGAAGATGAGGATCACCGTCACCGGCAGGACGACGCCCATCTGGTCGCGCGACGCGGTGTACTCCTCGAACTCGCCACCCCACCGCGTCCCGTACCCCTGTGGAAACTTGACCTGACGGTCGACCGCCGCCTGCGCGTCGCGGACGGTGCTCGCCAGGTCGCGCCCCTCGACGGAGTACTGGACGCCGATGTAGCGGGAGTTGTCCTGCCGGTAGATGAACGATGCGCCGCTCGCCACCTGGATGTCGGCAACCTCGCGCAGTGGAATCTGCTGGCCATCCGGAGTCGCCAGCAGGATGCTCGCGATCTCCTCCGGCGTCTGCCGGTACTGCGGCTGGAGCCTGACGACGAGGTCGAAGGTGCGCTCGCCCTGCACGACCTGTGTCGCCGCCGTCCCGCCGACGGCGGCTTCGATGAGACCATTGATCGCGTCGGCGCTCAAGCCATACCGCGCGATCTTTTCGCGGTTCACCGAGATCGTGAGGCTCGGCTGTCCCAGCTCCTGGACGAGCGTGACATGGTTGATCCCGGGGATCTTCTCGATGACGCCCTTGATCTCGCGCCCCTTCGCCTCCAGCACCTCGAGGTCGGTCCCGAACACCTTCACGTCGAGCGAGCTCTTGAGCCCCGTCAGCGCCTCGTCGACCGCGTCTTCCGCCGGCTGGGTGTAGTTGAAGGTGATTCCCGGAAACGCGGACAGCTTCTTCTGCACGGCCGCAATCAGCTCGTCCTTCGAGCGGAACTGCCCATGCCACTCGTTGTACGGCTTGAGCCCGACGTAGAACTCCGAGTTGAAGAACCCGGTCGGGTCGGTACCATCATCCGGACGGCCGTGCTCCGACGCGACCACCGTGACCTCAGGAAAGCTCTGCAGGATCGCCCGCACCTGCGGCACGATCTTCGACGATTCCTCGAAGGAGATCGTGTACGGCATCGTCGCGCGGACCCAGAGCGCGCCTTCGTCGAGCTTCGGCATGAACTCGCCGCCGCGCGTGAAGGCGATCACCAGCGACAGCGCGAACAGCACCGTCGCCGCGATCATCGTCAGGCGCGTGTTCGCGAGACACCAGTCGAGGCCCCGCGTGTACTGGTCGCGCACCCACTCGAACGCGCGATTCCGGCGCTCGATGACTCCCTTGCGCAGCACCACCGCACAGAGGACCGGCACCACCGTCAGCGTCAGCACCAGCGCGCCGAGCAGTGCATAGATCGTCGTGTCGGCCATCGGCCGGAACAGCTTGCCCGACGCTCCATACAGCGCGTAGATCGGCAGGAATGCCGCGATGATCACCGCGATCGCATACACGATCGGGCGGTTCACCTCCGCTGCTGCCTCGAGAATGACATCGCGGATCTTGTACTTCGTCCCGTGTCGCCGCGCGAGATGTCGATGGATGTTCTCGACCATCACGACCGCGCCGTCGACGAGGATCCCGAAGTCGATCGCGCCGATCGACAGGAGGTTCGCCGGAATGTGCCGAAGATCGAGACAGATGAAGGCGACGAGCAGCGACAGCGGGATCGTCACCGCGACGATGAGCCCCGATCGTACGTCGTAGAGGAAGAAGATCAGCACGACGACGACGAGCAGTATCCCGCGCACGAGATTGTCCGACACCGTCCGCGTCGTCAGCTTCACCAGGTCGCTGCGGTCGTAGAACGGCACGACCTTCACGTCCTTCGGCAGGATCTGGTCGTTGAGCTCCTTCGTCTTCGCCTCGACGCGCTTGAGGACGACCTGCGCCTGCTCCCCGGTGCGCATCAGGATCACGCCTTCGACCGCGTCATCCTGCTTGTTGAAGCCGAACTGTCCGAGGCGCGGCGCGTAGCCGATCGCGACGGTTCCGATGTCGCGGACGAGCACCGGCGTCCCGTTCTTCACCGCCAGCACGATCTTGCCGATGTCCTCGAGCGTGACGATGCGGCCGAGCCCGCGGACGTAGAAGAACTGCCCGCCCTCCGAGTAGAAGCCGCCGCCGGCGTTCGAGTTGTTCGCGCCTAACGCTCCGGAGACGTCGGCGATCGAGAGCCCGGCGCCAGCCAGCTTGTTCGGATCGACCAGCACCTGGTACTGCATGGTTTCGCCGCCCAACGACGACATCTCGGCGACTCCCGGCACCGAGCGGTACGCCTTGTCGAGGACCCAGTCCTGGAGGATCTTCAACTCGCTTGGGCTTCGGTCGTTGCTCTGCAGCACGTAGCGATAGACGAGCCCCGACGGCGAAAACGGCGCCTCGATGTCCGCCGCGACGCCGTCAGGGAGCTCGACGCCGGCGAGCCGCTCATAGACCTGCTGCCTCGCGAAATAGAGGTCGGTCGGATCGGTGAACGTCATCCGGACGTTCGACAGTCCGTAAAGCGACACCGACCGGGTGACGACGAGGTTCGGCAAGCCGCTCATCTGCGTCTCGATCGGCACCGTGATCAGCCGCTCGACTTCCTCCGCGGCGTGGCCCGGCCACTGCGCGGTGAGCTCGACGCCCGGCGAGCTGACGTCCGGATACGCGTCGACGGGGAGCCGCTTCAACGACCAGATGCCGACGGCGATCAGGCCTAACGTGAGCAGCGCGATCAGCAGCGGCTGCGACGTCGCCGCTGCGACCAGCTGCTGGATCGCGCCCCCCTTCGACTCCCCCGACGGATGGCCAGCCGCGCTATCGTCGATGTGCAGCGGATTCTCGCTGTCCGCACGATGCTCCGGACTATCGGGCGTGGTCATTGGGTCTCCGCGAACTGGAGGAAGAGCGCTCCGTCGCCGGCAACCTGGTCGCCAGCCGCGAGTCCCGACGCAACTTCGTAATGATCATCGACGCGCGAACCGAGCTCGATCCGGCGCCGCGCGAATCCGCTGCCGCTCGCGACGTACACGAACGGCAGGTTCTGCTCGTCGCGCAGGACCGCCGAGACCGGGACGAGGATGCCGTGATGTTCGTGCGCCGACTTGATCCGGACCCGGACGAACATGTCGCGCCGAAGCACGAGGTTGTTGTTCGGTGCGACGATCCGCACCGACACCGCCTTCGACGCCGGGTCCACCAGCGACGCGACGTAATCGACGCGCCCGGGAATCGGCACCGTGCTCGCATCGGTCAGGATCTCCGCGTTCTGTCCGACGGTAACATCCTTGAGATCGGGCGCGAACACGCTCGCCATCACCCACATCGTGCTCAGGTCGGCGATCGTGAATGCCGGCGTGCTCCCCGCCGAGAGCAGCTGCCCGGGCGTGATCAGCTTCTCCACCACCGTCCCCGCTATCGGGGACTTGATCGTTGCCTCGAGTGGGGCCGCGCTCCCGTTGCGGATCGCCGAGATCTGTGCCTCGCCGACGCCTAACGCGCGCATCTGCTGCACCGCAGCTTCGAGGTCCGCCTGTGCGCCGGCGAGGTCCACCTGCGCCTGCTCGAGGTCACCGCGGGCAATCGCGTCGTTCTTGAAGAGCAGCGAGTCGCGATCGGCGATCCGCTTCGCGTTCCGAAACGCCGACTCGGCCTTTCGATACGTCGCGACTCCCTCGGCGAAGTCCGGCGACGAGACATAGGCGAGTGGCGCGCCCTGGCTGACCGTCGCGCCGGGGTTCACCAGGATCCGCGTCACCGGCCCGGAGACCGGCGACAGCACCTGCGTCGAATGGTCGCCATTGAACGCGACCGTCCCGGTCGCCTCGACCATCGGGCGAAAGCTTTCCGGCGCCACGGCGATCACGTTGATTCGCTCCCGCTGCTGTGGCGAGAGCGTGAGCGAAGCCGGCGGCGCCGCCGCCGGCTTCGTCCCCGCTGCACCGTCAGGCGCGCCGGTGTCGGCGGGCGCTTTGTCCGTACGGGAGGAACAGTCCGCCACCGCGGCGATCGCCAGCAGGAACAGCGCGAGGCGCCGGGCGCGCGCCGAATTCGTCGTCGTGGTCATCTGGTCTGCGATCCGGTGCCGAGTGGGGAGCGGCCGAGCGCGCGATCGAGATCGGCGCGGGCGGTGTTGGCGTTGGCGAGTGCGTCGGCGAGCTGCGATTCTGCATCGAGCAGTGCGCGCCGAGCGTCGATCACCTCGAGCGCCGACGCGGCGCCGAGCTGGTAGCTGGTGGACGCGACGCGATAAGCCTCTCGCGCGGCCGGCACGAGCTCCTCGCGGAGGAACAGTGCCTGGCGCATCGCGGTGCTCGCATTGGCGTACGCGGAGCGCACGTCCTGTACGACCTGCGCGCGCAGGTCGCGGTAGCTCGCCTCGAGCTCTCGCTCCCGATGGCTCGACTCGGCGATCTCGCCCTTCGTGTGCTGCCAGAAGAGAAACGGGATCGGCATCGCGATGCCGGTCGCGAAGGCGGCGGCATCGTGCTGCAGGTAATCGCGCGTGACGCCGAAGGTGATGTCCGGGAGCCAGAACTCGCGCGCGAGACCCGTCGTCGCCTTCTGCCCGCGGATCTCTTCGTTGAGTCCCGCGAGCTCGGGCCGGGCCTCGAGCGCGATCGACTCCGCGCTCGCCGAGTCGGGCAGGGGAGGCGGAACGTCGAGCGAGTCGGTCGGTGCGATCGGCGCGAAGGCGACGCGGCCGATGGCGCGGTTGAGCGCCGTCTGCGCATTCGCGATCTCGCGCTCGTTCGCGATCAGGTCGTTCTGCGCGCCCGCTGCCTCGACCCGCGCCTTGATCACGTCCACTCGCGCGGCGGTTCCCGCGTCGAACCGAGCCTGGGTGCGCTTGAGGAAATCCTGCGCGAGCGTCAGCGCTTCGGTGAGGTCGCTCCGGCGTCGCAGGGCGAGCAGCAGCTGGTCGTACGCCTGTGATGCATCGAAGGCGACGAGCTGCTGCTGCAGGCGATAGTTCTGCTCGTTGGCCCGGATATCGGCGACACCGATCCGGTTCTGCAGCCGGAACTTGTCGGGGAAGGGAACGGCGAGCCCGATCTCGACGGGCCGCGTGCCGCCGCGATCGAAGCCGAAGAAGCGCGACTGCTCGTCGGTTGCCGCGGTGAGCGACGGGTCGGGAATCGCGATCGCCTGCACCCGCCGCGCTCGTGCCTGCGCGGTCTGCTCGCGGGCGATGTCGAGCTGCGTGTTGCGGGCGAGCGCCTCGGCGATGGCCTGGGCGCGCGAAAGATGAAGCGAGTCGGCGGCTACGCCGTTAGGCACGCCCCCATCGGGTTGCTGCGCGGGGAGCGCCGTGCTGGCGGACCCCGCGAAGCAGGCTGCGAGAAGCAGTCTGCGCATGTGTCATATGTTCGAGTCGGGCGAGTTGCCGAAGCGCGCGGGTTGGGCACACGGCTCCTGCAACTCCACCGGGACGAGCGGCGACCGGATGATTCCGTCGCCGAGCTACTGCTGCGTCGAGCGACTCAGGCGAGTGGCGGAGCGCGCGGGACGGCGATTCCGCGCAGGGCGGCGCGGCGCGGCGCCGCGAGCTCCTCGATCGCCTCGGCGACCTGCGCCAGCGGCGCGAGGTCTGGAACGGGGCTCGCTGCCGGTGCCGCCCCTGCCGAGAGGAACTGGCAGAAGACACACTCGGCGTCGTGGACGCGGATGCAGCTCGCGTCACTGGTCGCCTCTACATGGGCATGCGCGCCGCGGCTCGCCGCCGTGGCCGCGGCATCCGCGGCAACGGCGAGCGTCGGCACTGCAAGCTGCAGCACCGCCCAGCACATCATGACTACGCGGAGAATTCCGCGCCGAGGGGACATAACCAAGTCTAGTGCGCCAGTGCGAGCATCCGCAACGGCGGGAACGGGAGTGAAACTGCTCGAAACTGCACGTGCTTCCTGGGAGACTCGCTCATTGGCGGCGGCGACGATAAGCTTCGCGGGTCACGAACCGCTCAGCGTACAATCGACCGCCTTCGCATGCGACATCAAATCACTACCGCCATCTTCATCGCAACGCTGGTTGCCATTCCTGCCTACGGTCAGGACGCGCCAACCGGCGATCCCGTCATCCAGCGCATCTATCAGGAAGGGATGCAGCGGTCACATGCCTATCCGCTCGCCCAGGCGCTGATGGATTCGATCGGGCCCCGCCTAACGGGATCGCCGCAGAACCGGGCGGCGAACAACTGGCTGTTGAAGACCTACCAGTCGTGGGGAATCTCGGCAAAGAACGAGCAGTACGGGACGTGGCGCGACTGGACGCGCGGCCAGAGCCGGGTCGAGCTGCTCACGCCCCGGGCGCGGACGCTCGAAGCGACGATGCTCGCGTGGAGCGCGCCCACACCTCGCGCCGGCGTCAGCGGTGAGGTCGTGATCCTTCCTCCGGCGAGCGCGACGAAGGACAGCGCCGGATTCGCGCGCTGGCTCGGGACGGTGCGCGGAAAGATCGTCATGATCTCGTTTCCGCAGCCGACCTGTCGTCCCGACTCGAGCTGGGCACGCTGGGCGACACCGGAGTGGTTCGCCGCGATGCGGTCGCAGCGGGACAGTGCGATGGCCGAGTGGCGTGGGCGACTCGCTGGCACGGGCGTCACGGCACGAACGATCGGCGCGCGACTCGATGCCGCGGGCGCAGCCGCCGTCCTCACCAACACCTGGTCGCGCGGCTGGGGGGTGGACAAGATCTTCAGCACCCGCGCCGCCAACACCCCGAGCTTCGATGTCAGCTGCGAAGACTACAGTCTCCTCGCGCGGCTGGCCGCGAACAACCAGCATCCGACCGTGCGCGTGTTCGGCGAAGCGACGCTCGCGCCGAAGGAGTCGCCGGTCTACAACACCATTGCGACGGTGACGGGGAGCCAGCTGCCTAACGAGTATGTGATGCTCTCGGCGCACCTCGACTCGTGGGACGGCGGCAGCGGCGCGACTGATAACGGCACCGGCACGATCGTGATGCTCGAGGCGATGCGCATCCTGCACGAAGCGTATCCGCACCCGAAGCGGACGATCATCGCCGGGCACTGGAGCGGTGAGGAAGAGGGCGACATCGGCTCGGCGGCATACGCCGCCGATCATCCCGATGTGCTCAAGGGGATGCAGGTCCTGCTCAACCAGGACAATGGTACCGGCGAGATCGACACCGTCCGCAGCGTCGGATTCCTCGACGCGCCGGCGAGCTTCGCGTCATGGATGTCGCGCATGCCGGCCGACGTGACTCGCGGCGTGTACGTCGACTTCCCCGGCTTCGCGCACGACGAGAGCACCGACAGCGATGCGTTCGCCTGTCGCGACGCGCCGGGGTTCTTCCTCAATTCCTCCGATTGGGACTACAACGACTACACCTGGCACACCAACCGCGACACCTTCGACAAGATCAGCTGGGCCGCGGTCGAGAAGAATGCGACGTTGATCGCGATGCTCGCGTACAAAGCATCGGAGGATCCGCAGAAAGTCTCGCGGGCGCGCAGGACGCCGCCCCCCGATCACGCGCCGCCGACGTGCGATACGCCGCCGCGGAGCTGGGCCGAGGTGCTTCGCGGCGCTCATTGAGCGACGGGGCGCGGCTATCAGCCATCAGCCATTAGCCATTAGCCATTAGCAGGAAGCGAAGGCGGTCCGTACATGCGGACCGCCTTTCGTCTTCCTGCCCGCCGCCGTGACCTCGCGCCCGGCTCGATCGTT
>JAICUE010000555.1 GCA_025936015.1 Gemmatimonadaceae bacterium | reverse complement strand
GCAGGGGCCGCGCCCGGCGATGGTGGCGAATCGCCGTCCGGCGACGCAACCGCTTGACACCATTCCACTTGATCGGGTATTGTAAACGATTATGGCTCAACCCGTCACAACCGCTCGCTCGCGCAGCGCTGTCCTCTGGGCGGCGGCGGCGCTCGTCCTGCTCGCCGGCTACGCAGACCTCGCGAGGGGCGGTGAGACGCTGGCACCGATTCTTCTCATCATCGGATACTGCGTCCTCGTCCCGCTGGCGATCCTGAAGTAGGCGCGGCTGCCGGTCGCCGGCTCCGCGCTGCTCGGCAAAGAGTTCCGGGGATCCCGGCCCGCGGGTCGGGCGTTCTCGGGGAATTTCGTGCGGGCCGGAACGTGCTGGTCCGGAATTGGTATGAGAATGCGACGCCGAGTCCGGGTCGGTGTCGGACGGGCGCTGCTGCGGGCGAATAGCTCAGCTGGTTAGAGCGCCTGTCTTACACACAGGAAGTCGGGGGTTCGAATCCCTCTTCGCCCATGATTGGACGCGACGGGCACGGGGGTCGCCGCAGGGTTCGGAAGTCAGTGGCCGGGCAGTTGCTCAATGTGTTTCGTGGGCCCCGGTGTCGGGGCTGCACCATCACCGTTCGGGAGGTTTGCACAGTGAAGGCATCGTACCGCCACTCGCTCACGTTCGTCGGCGTCGCCGCTGCCATGGCGACGAGCGCCGCACCGCTGCTCGCGCAGCGGCAGCCGGCCACGGGACCGCGCCTGATGGTTCCCGTCTTCGCCGGCCCGAAGCCGCTCGGCCTCCAGACCGCCGACGAGCTTCGTGAGCGCCTCAAGACCGACTACCAGGTGAGAACGATCTGGACGGTGCCGAAGACGGACATCACCGGCATCCTCGACGCCTCGGGATTCCGCACCGACACCGCGGTCAGCAACGCGGATCTTCGTGAGCTCGCCCGCACCGCGCGCGCCGACGAGATCCTGATCGGCACCGTGACGCGGACGCCTAACGGCGTGCACGTCGAGCCACGCCTCGTCCTCAGCCGCGACCTCGCGATCTCGCAGCCGCTGCCCCCGGTCGACGCGGGCAACGTCGGCGGCGCGGTCAAGGCGATCTCGCGGGAAGTCGGCAGCGCCCGCAAGCAGCTCGATGCCTACAACAAGTGCGAGACCTCGACGCGCGCCGGCAACTACGACGCCGCGATCCAGGCCGCGAACGCCGGCGTCGGGACGTACCCGACGGCGACGCTGGTCCGCATCTGCCGGCTGAACGCCGAGCTCGCGAAGAAGGCGCCGACCGACACGATCATCGCGAACGCGAAGGACATCCTTCGCTTCGACCCGAAGAACAAGATCGCCCTGAACGCCGCCGGCCAGGCGCTGTCCGACAAGTCGGATGCGCTGGCGAAGACCGATTCCGCGCAGGCCGCGGCGCTCAACGATCAGGCGGTGCAGTACTGGACGACCCTCATCTCGGTCGATCCATCCGACACGCGCATGCTCGAGACGGTCATCCGCAAGATCGTCGTTTCGGCGAATCCATCGATTGCGCTGCCGATCATCGACGACGCGGTCACGGACAACCCGGGCAACCTGCAGCTGCTTCGCCTCCAGTGGCTCATCCACCTCGCGGCGAAGGACTACAAGAAGGCGGTGGACATCGGCCGCACGATGGTGCAGATGGACACCTCGCTCGCCGACACGACCTACTT
>JAICUE010000285.1 GCA_025936015.1 Gemmatimonadaceae bacterium | reverse complement strand
TGCGCCGAGAGCGCGCGCGACCGCGGGCGGCGCGGCGAGACGCGAGCCGTGATGCCTAACGTTCAACGATGCTCGAGGTCTCAGTACAGGAGGAACGGCTGCCGCGCGGCGGCGAACGCGGCGGACTGCGCCTGCCATTGCGCGAGCAGCGCCGGCAGCGTGTGCTCCTCGACGGCCTTGCGGAGCTGGTCGGTGCCGGCGAGGCGGTTGATGGTGCCCGTCCAGGCAAAATCGTTGGTATGCAGCGTGTGCACGACGTCGATCAGGGTTAGCGTCGTCATGATCGGGCGATAGCTCGCGCGATCGGTGACGATGTAGCGAACACCCTTCAACGCGATGTTCGGATATTTCGCTGTCCCGGCGCGAGGCGTATAGCGCACGGACTCGAAGTGCACACCGGGCAGCGCGCGCGCGTTCATGAGCTTCGCGACGCTGTCGGCGTCGAGCCAGGGAGCGCCGACCTGCTCGAAGGGAAATTCGGTCCCGCGGCCTTCGGACAGATTCGTTCCCTCGATGTAGACGGTGCCCGGATAGCTCACGATCGCTTCCATGCGCGGCAGGTTCGGCGATGGCGCGACGAAGGGTAATCCTGTTTCATCGTACCACATGCCGCGCTTCCATCCGGCGAGGCGAACGACGGTGAGGTCGGTGCCGAAACCGAACGTCCGGTTGAGGTAGCCCGCCAGCTCGCCGATCGTGAGCCCATATCGCGATGGCACTGGATACAGCCCGACGAAGGAACTGAATGCGGTATCGAGAATGCCTCCTTCAACGATGTCGCCGGTGACCGGGTCGGGGCGATCGAGCACGACGAACGGGATCCCCTTCTCGGCGGCGGCCTGCATGCATTTCGCGAGCGTCGACGTGTACGTGTACTGCCTGACGCCGGCGTCCTGGATGTCGAATACCAGAGCATCGACGCTGTCGAGCATCGCCGGCGTCGGCTTGTTGATCGCGCCGTAGAGCGAATACACCGGCAAACCGCTTCGCTCGTCGCGCCCCGAGCTCACCTTGTCGCCATCCTGCGCGGTGCCGCGGATGCCGTGCTCCGGCGAGAACAGCGCGACGAGCCGGTAATCGCGCGCGCCGTTCATGATGTCGATCGTGCTGCGGCGGGCGCGGTCGATACCGGTCTGGTTCGTGACCAGGCCAACGCGCTTGCCCTCGAGCACTGGCGGCGTACTCGCCGCAAGCGCTTCGACGCCAGGCGTGACGATCGGTGCAGCTCCACGCGGTGCCTGGGCACATGCGTTGGCGGCAGAGAGCAGAACTGCGAACGCGGCGAGGCGCATGATGTCGTCGATGAGAGGAAGGAGTAAGATGGGCGGCGCGCGGCGCTCGGGCCAGCGGACGAGCGCATCAGCGACGCATCCGCTGCCGCTTGCGCGGCGCACTGCGTGCAATGCAGACTCCTCGCGATGAACTCCCCCGCCCCGCTCCCGCCACCGAACGAAGCCGAGCGCCAGGCCCGGCTCGCGAAGATGAAGCGGCTGGCGACCGGGCTGCTCGTGCTCTCAACGGTGATCTTCATCGCGGCCCGTGCGTTCGAGCGCGTGCACCCGTGGCTTGGGTTTGTCCGCGCCGCGGCCGAAGCGGCGATGATCGGCGGACTCGCCGACTGGTTCGCGGTGACCGCGCTCTTCCGGCATCCCCTCGGAATCCCGATTCCGCACACGGCGATCATCCCGGAGAAGAAAGACCAGGTCGGGCGCACGCTCGGGGGCTTCATCCAGAAAAATTTCCTCGCGCGCGACGTCATTGCCGGACGGCTGCGCGGGTTGCGGATCGCCGAACGCCTGGCGCTCTGGCTCCGCGAGCCCGAGAACGCCCGCACCATCGCGGCGCAGGCGGCGAACGCGATCGCCCGCGCGCTGCCGCTGCTCGACGACGACGACGTCCAGGGCATCATCGACCGCACCGTCGCGTCGCGCATTCGCAACACCGAGGTGGCGCCGCTGCTCGGCAAGCTCCTCTCGCTCATAACGGCGGGCGACCGGCATCAGGAGCTGCTCGACGAGGCGATTCGTCTCGCCGCGCGCGGGGTCACCGAGAATCACGACCTGATCCGCGACCGCATCGCCGCCGAGAGCCCGTGGTGGGTCCCGACGCGGGTGGACGACAAGATTCACGAGAAAGTCGTCGGCTCGATCGAGCGGACGCTGCACGACATTCGCGACGATGAAGGGCACCCGCTCCGCACCCGCTTCGATCACGCGCTGCACGAGTTCATCGACAAGCTGCAGTTCGACGACGCCGTGATCGCCCGCGCCGAGCAGATCAAGAACGACACGCTGAACGACGACGCCGTCAGGCGCTTCTCGATGTCGCTCTGGAGCGACGCGAAGGAAGCGCTGCTCCGCTACGCCGAACGCACCACGGCGCCCGGCGAGCCGGGCAATCCGGGCGCACTGGAGCGCGGCCTGACGTCGATCGGCGAGGCGCTGCTCGCCGACCCGCAGCTGCTCGCGCGGGCCGACGACGCGATCGTCAACGCCGCGCTCGCGGTGATCGACAAGCACCAGGACGAGGTGGGGGCGCTGATCGCGAGCACGGTCGCGGCGTGGGATCCCGAGGTGACGTCGCAGCGGATCGAGCTGGCGATCGGGCGCGACCTGCAGTTCATCCGGATCAACGGCACCGTGGTCGGCGGGCTGGTCGGGCTCGGGCTCTACACGATCAGCTGGTTCATGCGATGACGCGCGTGCGCCCGCGACCGCGACCGTTAGGCCACACGGCCGCGAGGCGTCCCGATCAGGCAGTCGGCTCGATGAACCGGGCGTAGAGCTCGTCCAGCGCGGCGCGCGGATCCTCGGTCATCCCCGAGTGGACGGGCGAGCTCTGGATGACGTCGGAGCGGGGAGCGGTGAGCCAGTGAAAGCGCTCGGAGGGCGGCGCCAGCGCGACGGGGCCAGCGCTCCCCTCGCCGTCGCAGACCAGCTGGCAGGAGCGGAGGTAGCGCGACAGCAGCTCGATGTCGATGCCCGGGACGCGACTGCGGAGCTGGGCGGTGTCGGCGATGACGCGCATCGCGAGGAAATCCGCAGTGCGCGCATGTACCATCACCCCCACCGGCACGAACGTCCCGAGGTAGACGTGCGGCACGACGCGGAGCACCGCGTAGTCGTACGAGATCCAGCGCCCATTCGCGCCCGGCGCGATTCGTCCGCTCATCGCCGTGCCTGCACGCGCTTCTTCGGTTCGGCGCGCACGGCGTCCCGCGCAGCGGTCGCGGCGGCGACGAACGCGCTCGACGATTCGAGGCGGGAGAGGAGATATTCGCGGTAGCGCGCGCGGGCGTCGGCCGCGGTCGCGAACTCGCCGCCGTTCACCGGATCGGTCAGCAGCGCGTCAGGCACCATTGCGAGCGCCTCCTCGATCACCGCTGGCGTCAGGCGCTGGCACATGTCGGCGTCGATCGCGGGGAGATCGGTCGCGTGCTCGAGCAGGACGTGCGACTTGATGAGCGGGAACGGTGTCGCGGTGCGCGCGGCATCGACCGACTGCCAGTCGTGGTGCGCATAAAGCGCTGCGCCGTGGTCGATGAGCCACGGCTGCTTCTTCCAGACCAGCAGGTTCGGATTGCGATGGGTGCGATCCGGGTTCGTTACGAACGCGTCGAACCAGACGAGTCGCGTGGCGAGTTCCGCCGAGACGAGCTCGCCGGCCGCCGACGGATCGAAGTTGAAGGCGCCGTCGAGGTAGCGGAGTCCGACGTTGACGCCGTGGCTCTTTCCGAGGATCTCCTGGATCTCGGGATCGGGTTCGCTCCGCCCGAACGCCGGGAGGATCTCGACGATCGCGAGCTCCGGCGCGGGCAACCCGGCCGCGCGCGCGAGGAGCCCGACGATCAGCTCGGCGATCAGCACCTTCGGCCCCTGCCCCGCGCCGCGGAACTTCACGACGAACAGGCCGCCACCGTCGGTGTCGACGACGGCGGGGAGCGAGCCGCCTTCGCGCAACGGCTGGAGATATCGGGTCGCGGTGAACCGCGCCAGCTCTGGCGCGGTCATTCGCTGCCTAACGTCCGCCGCCGATGCGCGCTCACACGCCCTTCAGCGCATCGGTGAGCTGCGTCAGCGATTTCTTCGCATCGCCGAAGAGCATCTGGGTGTTCGGCGCATAGAACAGCTCGTTGTCGATCCCGGCGAAGCCGGGGTTCATGCTTCGCGTCAGCACGATCACGTTCTTCGCGTGGTCGGCATCGAGGATCGGCATCCCGTAGATCGGACTCCCGCGGTCGCTGCGGGCCGCGGGATTCACGACGTCGTTCGCGCCGACGACGAGGGCGATCTCGGTGTGATCGAACTCGGGGTTCACCTGCTCCATGTCGAGCAGCTGGTCGTAGGGGATGTCCGCCTCGGCGAGGAGCACGTTCATGTGGCCGGGCATGCGGCCGGCGACCGGATGGATCGCATACTTCACGTCGACGCCGCGCCGTTCGAGCTCCGTGCTCAGCTCCTTCACCTGGCGCTGTGCCTCGGCGACCGCGAGTCCGTAGCCGGGGATGATGATGACGCGGTTGGC
>JAICUE010000587.1 GCA_025936015.1 Gemmatimonadaceae bacterium | reverse complement strand
CAAGCTCCTGTGTTCGAGGTGAGAGAGATGAGAATGCGTGACGTGATGGTGCGACATGTGGGTCTCGTGGCGGTGCTCGCGATGACGCTGGGCGGGAGGACTGCGGCGGCGCAGGATGTCGCCGGCGATCCCTCCGCGCGTCTCGCCGCGGTCCTTCCCGCGAGTGTCGCGCAGCATGTGCTCGCGCTGATCCGGAGCGCGCGCGCCGAAGGTCTTCCGGCCGACGCGCTCGCGAACCGATCGCTCAAGTTCGCGGCGCGCGGCGTTCCACCGACGTCGATCGCGCAGGCCGCCGATGATCAGCTCGCCCGGATGCGGACGACGCGCGATGCACTGCGCGGTGCGCGCACCGCGGCACCGTCGGCGGACGAGATCGAGGCGGGCGCCGAGGCGATGCGCGAAGGGGTGAGCGGCGCCGACGTCGCGAAGCTCGCGCAGAGTGCGCCATCCGGACGCTCGCTCGCGGTGCCGCTGTACGTGATCGGGAGCCTGGTCAGTGCCGGTCTCCCATCCAGCGACGCGCTCCAGCGCGTGCAGGCCAAGCTCGCCGCGCGTGCCTCGGACGCAGACATCGAAGCAACGGGCCGCGATGCGGCGGCCTCACACCGACCGGCCGACGCGGGCCGCGGACATGGTGCAGGTGGTGGCCAGTCCGGAGGTGTGAGCGCCCCCGCTCACGGCGGTGGTCCCCCGGCTGGCGTTCCGGGGAATGCAGGACAACACGGGCGGCCAACTGTGCCGCCCGGTCAGTCTCATAAACCGCCCGCGCACGGGCACCCCTGACATGCACACTCGCATGCAGCAGTTGTCCAGGCAGTCGCAGTTCCTTCCCCAGAACCTTCTCAACTTGTGGAGCAGAGCACCTATGTTCACCCGCCTGAAGCCATTCATCGCCGCCAGCACCGTCGCATGCGCCGCAGTCGCGCTCGTGGCGTGCGGCAGCGATAGCAGCGTTTCGCCGGCGGCGTCCGGCTCGGTCAGCATCGCGCTCACGGATGCGCCGTTCCCATTCGACTCCGTCGCACGCGCCGACATCTACGTCGTCCGCATCGACGGCCGCACCGCGGATACCGACTCCGCCGGCGCGGAAGCCGAGAAGGATGATGACTCGCACGCGAACACCGATCCGTCCAAGGATTGGGTGACGCTCGCGGCGCCGAACGCGGCGTTCAACCTCCTCGACCTGCAGAACGGGAAGTCGGTCAACCTGGGGCAGGCCTCGCTCGCGAGCGGGACGTATCGCGGCTTCCGCGTCATCATCGACGCGAGCAAGTCGTCGATCACGCTCAAGAACGGAGCGGTGCTGAGCGGCGCGAACGGCGGCATCAAGTTCCCCAGCGCCGCGCGCAGCGGGATCAAGATCCAGCTCGCGCAGCCGTTCACGGTGGTGAGCGGCAAGTCGCAGATGGTCATCGACTTCGATCTCGGACACAGCTTCGTGATGCGCGGCCACTCGCTGCAGCAGAACGGGCTCCTCTTCAAGCCGGTGATCCGCGCGAGCGCGAT
>JAICUE010000308.1 GCA_025936015.1 Gemmatimonadaceae bacterium | reverse complement strand
TGAGATGCCCGAGCTGGTACATCGAGACGAGGAAGAGGGCGATCCCGATCGCGATGAGCACGCGCGAGTCGGCTTTCGGCTTCTTTCCATTCATGAGGAAGCCGGAGAAGAGGGCGGTGACGCCGGTGGCGAGCCCGCCGGGGAGCATCGCCAAGCCGGTCTCGGTCGGGGTGAAGTGGAGGATGCCCTGGGCGAAGAGCGGGAAGATGAAGACGCCGCCGTACAGCCCGAAGCCTAACGACACGAAGAGGAAGATCGACGCGGCGAGCTGGCGGTTCTTCAGCACGCGGAAGTTGACGACAGGATGCTTGTTCAGCGACGACATCTCCCACCAGACCATCGCGACGATGCAGACGCCGGAGAGGATGGCGAGGCGAAGGATGAAGTTGTCGGAGAACCAGTCCTTCTGGCTTCCTTCCTCGAGCACGTATTGCAGCGCGCCGACGCCGACAGTGAGGAGTCCGATGCCGAGCCAGTCGACCTGACCCTTCTTCGCCTTCTGGTCGGGCGGATCCTGGAGAAAGCTGCCGACGAGGAACACCGACGCCATCGCGATCGGGACGTTGATGAAGAAGCACCAGTTCCAGGTGTAGTTGTCGGTGATCCAGCCACCGAGCGTCGGGCCTAACGTTGGCGCGACGATGATGCCGAGGAGGAACACCGACTGGACGAGGGCCTGTTCCTCGAGCGGGAAGATCTGGCGCAGCGTGGCCTGCGCGGTCGAGAGGAGCGCGGCTCCGCCGGCGCCCTGGACGATGCGCCACATCACGAGCTCGACCAGCGAGTGCGACGTTCCGCAGAAGAACGACGCGAGCGCGAAGAGGATGATCGAGACGACGAGGTAGCGTTGCCGCCCGAAGCGTTCGGTGAAGAACGCGGTCATCGGCAGGAAGATGACGTTCGACAGGATGTAGCCGGTGCTGACCCAGCCGATCTCCTGCTGCGTCGCGCCGAGGTTTCCCGCCATCTGCGGAAGGGCGACGTTGATGATGGTGGTGTCGAGCACTTCCATGATCGCGGCCGTGATCAACCCGAGGAGGATCAGCCAGCGGTACTTCTCGACGTGGGCCGCGGCGGCGCGCATCGCGGCCGAGGTGCGGGGGGTCGGTGCGGCGGGACGCGGCGCGCCGCCCGGCGCGGGGAGCGGTTCTGCGGAGGTGCTCATCTATGCGTGCAGTGTCGAAAAATCGGTGTCGGACGAAGCGCGAAAGCTAACGGGTTAGTGACCGGAAAGTCACTAACTCGGCGGTCGCACTGCGCGTTCCCGGAATTTTCTGCCTCGTTCAGGCGCCCTCGAGCCCTTGCGCGACGAGCTGCTCGCGTACCCCCGTCGCATCGGGGTCGCCGCTGTCGAGGGCCTTGGCGAGCTGCTTCTTCTGCTTCGGCTCGAGCTTCGGCGGGAGGGTCGGAACGTCGGCGTTGACGAGCGCGTCGATCACGAACGGGCGATCCGCGGCGAACGCTTTCTGCCACGCGCCGGCGACGTCTTCCGGCCGCTCGACGCGAATGCCATCGAGGCCGAGCAGCTTCGCGTAGCTCGCGTACGGGAGGTCGGGGAGATCCTGCGACGCGGGGAATTTCGGCTCGCCCTCCATTACGCGTTGCTCCCACGTGACGTAATTCAGATCACGATTGTTGAGCACGAGGATGACGAGGCGGGGATCGCGCCAGCGCTTCCAGTATTTGGCGACGTCGATGAGCGCGCTCATCCCGCTCATCTGCATCGCGCCATCGCCGACAATCGCGATCACCGGGCGATCTGGACCGGCGAACTTGCCGGCGAGCGCGTATGGCAGCGCGCAGCCCATCGTCGCGAGGCCACCGGAAAGGGAGAGCTTCATGCCACGACGAATCTTCACGAAACGCGCGAGCCAGACCGCGCTCGACCCGGAATCGGCGGTGAGGGTGGAAGCGTCAGGCAGCTGCCGCGACAGCTCCCAGAGGAGGAGCTGTGGGTTGATCGGCGGGGCAGGTGCATGCGCCTGTTCGTCGACAGTCGTGTACCACTCGGCGACATGCCGTTCGATTTCAGCGCGCCATCCCCGATCGGTCTTGCGGGTGATGAGCGGGAGGAGTGCGCGCAGCGTCTCGGCGCTGTCGCCGGCGAGCATGACTTCCATTGGATAGCGAAGGCCGAGCGACTTCGGCGCGATGTCGATCTGGACGCCGCGGGCCTGTCCTTCCTTCGGGAGGAACTCGGTGTACGGCATCGTCGTCCCGATCATGAACAGCGTGTCGCACTCCTCCATCATCCAGTTGCTGGCGGCGGTGCCGAGCCAGCCGACGGAGCCGGTGACCCAGGGGAGGTCGTCGGGGAGGGCGGCCTTGCCGAGGAGCGCCTTGGCGACGCCGGCGCCTAACGCTTCGGCGACGGCGATTACGTCATCGGTCGCGCCAAGCGCGCCCTGACCGACGAGGATCGCGACGCGCTTACCGGCGTTGAGGACGTCGGCGGCGCGCCGGAGCTCGGCGTCGGAGGGAACGAGCCGCGGGATGACGACGCCGACCGAGGAATGCTGCATCCCGTGCTCCTGTGGCGGAGCGGGAACGGCCGGCGCCTGCTGGACGTCGTGCGGGAGGATGACGACGGTGACGGCGCGCTCGGCGACCGCGATGCGAAAGGCGCGGTCGATGACGTGGCGGGCCTGCTCCGGCTTGGCGACGATCTCGATGTACTCGCTGCCGACGTCCTCGAGGATGGAGTAGAGGTTGGTCTCCTGCTGCATGCTGCCGCCGGCGCCAGCGAGCGACTGCTGGCCGACGATCGCGACGACGGGCTGATGATCGAGCTTCGCGTCGTAGAGGCCGTTGAGGAGGTGAATCGCACCGGGGCCGCCAGTCGAGAGGCAGACGCCGACCTCGCCAGTGAACTTCGCGTGGGCGGTGGCCATCAGCGACGCGAGCTCCTCGTGCGCAACCTGGATGAAGTCGACGCGCTTCTCGCGGCGATGGATCGCGCCGATCACGCCGTTGATCCCGTCGCCGGGGTAGCCGAAGATGCGCCTAACGTTCCACTGCTCGAGCCGCTCGACGACGAAGTCGGCGACGGTGAGTTGCTCCTGTTTCCCGTTGGACTTTCCCATCGGCGGCTCCGGTCGAGGTCGTCTCGCGACGAGAGCGCCGCGAGGCGATGCGCTGATTGGCAGAGGGAGTGCCAGTCGCCGAGGAAGTGCGCGGTCCGGCGGTTGCAAAGCATCGCAACAGTTCCGGGCGAGGCGACAACGCTTTCAGGAGAGGCAACGTGGCGAAGAAACGCGGATCGCAGGACAACGAGCGTGCGCAGCGCGAACCCGAAGGGCGCGAGCAGTCGGCGCGCAGCTCACGGGCGGGTGCGCAGTATCGCGAGATCCAGGATACGATCGACGCGAAGGACAAGGCGAAGCCGGCCAAGAAGAAGGGCGACGATCAGAAAGCGGTGCACGCCGGCGATCGCAAGCAGCCGGAGAACCCGTTTCCGAAACAGCATCTCGAGAAGCCGGGGCTCGAGGCCGACCTGAAGCGGAAGCCGCGTTATCTCGCGCCGACGTACAAGGGATCCGAGAAGCTCCAGGACATGGTCGCGATCATCACCGGCGGGGATTCAGGGATCGGCCGAGCGGTTGCGGTGCTCTACGCACGCGAGGGCGCCGACGTCGCGATCGTCTACCTGCCTGAAGAGCAGCGCGACGCGGAGGAGACCCAGCGCGCGGTGCAGAATGAGGGGCGTGAATGCCTGCTGATTCCGGGCGACGTGTCGAACTTCGAGTTCTGTGAAGAGGTGGTCGAGCGGACGCTCCAGGAGTTCGGGCACCTCGACATCCTCGTCAACAACGCGGCGTTCCAGGAGCACGCCGAGTCGCTCGAGGATCTCACGCCGGAACACTTCGACCGGACGATGAAGACGAACCTCTACGGCTACTTCTACATGGCCAAGGCGGCGATGCCGCACCTGAAGCGCGGGAGCTCGATCATCAACACCGGATCGGTCACGGGGCTCAAGGGGAACAAGGACCTGCTCGACTACTCGACGACGAAGGGCGGCATCCACGCGTTCACGCGTTCGCTCTCGGAGAACGTGCTCGACAAGGGAATTCGCGTGAACGCGGTCGCACCCGGTCCGGTGTGGACCCCGCTCAATCCGGCGGACCAGTCGGTCGAGGACATCGCCGAATTCGGGTCGAAGACTCCGATGGGGCGGCCGGCGCAGCCGGAGGAGTTGTCGCCGGTGTACGTATTTCTCGCTGCGCCGTCGTGCTCGAGCTA
>JAICUE010000396.1 GCA_025936015.1 Gemmatimonadaceae bacterium | reverse complement strand
TCGCAGCTTCTGGCTCGTGCTGCTGATCGGCATTGCCGTGCTCTGCGCCTTCGCGGTCGTCACCCGGACGGTGCGATCGGTCTCCGAGCCGCTCGCGAGCCTCGTCAATCATGCGATGGCGTTCAGCGACGGCGATCTCACCGTCCGGACGCTCGGCAAGATGCCGCGCGAGTTCGAGATTCTCGCGCAGGCACTCAACCACACCGGCGAATCGCTGTCGCGAATCGTCGCGGTAGTCGCTGCGACGTCGGACAGCGTCGCCCAGTCGGCACACGACCTGTCGTCGGTCTCGAACCAGCTCTCGGACTCGGCGGGACAGACGTCGTCATCGATGGGCGAGGTATCCGGCGGCGCCGAGATGCAGGTCCAGGAGCTTCGCGAGATCAACGAGGCGCTGCGCGAGATCCGCGCTCAGGCGTTAGGCATGCTGTCCGGCGCGGGTGACGTGAACACGCTCGCGGCATCGATCGAGCAGACGTCGAGCACACGCCGCCGCGAGCTCGAGCGCACGCTCGGAATCCTGACCGACGTCCGGCACTCGGTACAGCAGGCGACGCAGGAAGTCGCCGTGCTCAACGACACCGCCGTCGACATCAACCGCTTCGTCGAAACGGTCAGCCGGATCGCCGAGCAGACCAACCTGCTCGCGCTCAACGCGGCGATCGAGGCTGCGCGCGCTGGCCGCGCCGGTCGTGGTTTCGCGGTAGTCGCCGACGAAGTCCGCAAGCTTGCCGAACAGGCGCAGGGCGCCGCCGACGAGATCGTCGTCCTCACGACCCGGGTCACCGACCGCGTCGCGACGACGACACGGGCGATGGTCGAGAGCTCCACCCGCGTCGGCGAGATCGAGCGCGTCTCCAAGGATGTCGAGGACGCATTGACGACCATCGGCGCCGCGGCGGAGAAGACTCGCCACGCCGCAGCCAGCGTCGCGACCGCGGCAGAAGCGAACGTCAAGGTCGTCTCGGGGGTTGCCGAAAGCATCGCATCGGTCGCTCGCACCGCCGAGGGACACGCATCCGCGGCCGAGCAGGTGAGCGCGGCGACGCAGGAACAGAGCGCCGCGTGCGAGCAGATGAGTGCGGCATCGTCGGAGCTGCTCGAGAACTCGTCGCTGCTGCGCGAGATGGTGAAGGGGCTGCGCGTCGACGAGATCATGGCCTCGGCGGTGTCGCCGGAACAGCATCTCGCGGCACTCGACTTCGAGGCGAAGCGGGCGAAAGTGGGCTGACCGCCGCCCGATCGGTTATGTTTCGGCGCGACCCCCCGCGCCATGAAAGAACCCACCAGGCCTAACGCTGTCCTCCTGCTCAGTGGAGGACTCGATTCGACGACGTTGCTCGCCCTCGCTACCAGCGAAGGCTACGCCGTGCATGCGATGAGCTTTCGCTACGGCCAGCGGCACGAGCACGAGTTGACCGCGGCACGCTCGCTGGCGAAGCATTACGGCGTTGCTCGTCATGTGGTGGCCGAGATCGATCTTCGCGTGTTCGGCGGTTCGGCGCTCACCGCCGACATTGACGTCCCGAAGGATCGCGACGCGCGGGAGATGTCGCATGGCGTCCCGATCACCTACGTCCCGGCTCGCAACACGATCTTCCTCTCGTATGCGCTCGCATGGGCGGAAGTGATCGGCGCGCGCGACATCTTCATCGGGGTGAATGCGCTCGACTACTCGGGATATCCCGACTGTCGGCCCGAGTACATCGCCGAGTTCGAGAAGCTGGCGAACCTCGCGACGCGCGCCGGCGTCGAGGGGGACACAGTGAAGATCCGTGCGCCACTGCTGCATCTCACGAAGCGTGAGATCATCGACCTCGGCACGAAGCTCGGCGTCGACTACTCGCTGACGACGAGCTGCTACGACCCCGACGCGACCGGCGCCGCCTGTGGCCACTGCGACGCGTGCCAGCTGCGACTGAAGGGTTTCGCCGACGGGGGCCGCGTCGATCCAGCGCGCTATACGAGTGGAGAAACACGATGAGCCGCGCGTATACCGTGAAGGAGATCTTCTACACGCTCCAGGGCGAGGGCGCGAACGCCGGACGGGCGGCAGTGTTTCTCCGTTTCTCCGGCTGCAACCTCTGGACGGGACGCGAGGAAGACCGCGCCGAGGCCGCGTGTCCGTTCTGCGACACGGACTTCGTCGGCATCGGCCCCGATGGCGGAAAGTTCGACGGGCCGGAAGCGCTCGCGCGCGCGGTGGTCTCGCGCTGGCCGTGGAAGAACATGCGCGGCGCGCGACCGTTAGTGGTCTGCACCGGCGGCGAGCCGTTGCTGCAGCTCGACGCACCGTTAGTGGCCGCGCTGCACGACGCGGGGTTCGAGGTCGCGATCGAGACGAACGGCACGAAGGAACCGCCACCCGGCATCGACTGGATCTGTGTCAGCCCGAAAGCGGGCGCACTGCCGTTGAAGCTCACGCGCGGGAACGAGCTCAAACTCGTCTTCCCGCAGGTCGACGCGATGCCGGAAAAATTTTCCGCGCTCGACTTTCGGTATTTCTTTCTGCAGCCGATGGACGGGCCCGCGCGCGAGGAGAACACGCAGCGCGCGGTCGAGTACTGCATGGCGAACCCGCGGTGGCGATTGAGCTTGCAGACGCACAAGCTGCTGAACATCCGGTGACGCGACGGTCAGGAATTTCGTTGCAGGCCGAGTCCGGCAAGCGTCTTGCTTTTGCCATGGCCATGCGACGTCCGATCAACTCCGCTCTGGTGATCTGCGCCACAATCGGCGCGCTCACCGCCGCGCCGAACCGCGCCGCCGCTGCATCGCGCCCGCAGCAGATCCTCCGTGTCATCGCCGCGATCGACTCGACCGCAGCGACCGACACGTCAACACCGGCCGCGCGCGGGCGCGACGTGCCTAACGGCGCAGCGGCACGGCTGCTGAGCCGCACGAGCGCCGCCGGCACGATGGGCGCACGCAGCCGGGCGAAGCTCGATTCGGTCGTCGCCGTCGCGCGTGCACAGTTGGGCACGCGCTACCGCCTCGGTGGCGAATCGCCGAGCGCGTTCGACTGCAGTGGGCTCGTGCAGTACGTGATGCGGGCACTCGACTTCAGCCTCCCGCGCACCGCGCGCGAGCAGGCCAAGGTCGGCATCGCGGTCCCGACCGACACCGCCCAGCTCCGAGCCGGCGACCTGCTCCTCTTTGGCCGGAAGGGCAAGGTGACGCACATCGGCATCTACGTCGGTGATGGCCGCTTCGTGCACGCGAGCACCGGCGCGCATCGCGTCGTCGAGCGGCCGCTGCT
>JAICUE010000030.1 GCA_025936015.1 Gemmatimonadaceae bacterium | reverse complement strand
TGCGCCCTCGCTTGACGCGCTTCGCATCTCGTTGTATTGGGTGATGCGCGCACAGTCGCGCGCACCGGAGCGCGGTGTCGCACGTCGTAAGGCACGCGACCTGCAGCGGTCAACCACAACTCCGGTGAGAAGCAGCGCATCCGAGTGGGGCACCATACAATCCAGGGAGGCGGTCATGCCGCGCGGTGACGAGTTGAACGAGGAACTCCTGTTTTCCGATCGGGACGACGATAGCGACGAGGGCGGCTTCGGTGGCGGAAGCGGCGGCTCGTCGTTCGACGATGATGATGAGGAAGACGGCGGGTGGGGAACGCTCCACAAGGACGACAGTGAGAGCCTCTGGGACAGCACCGACGACGTCGACGAGGAAGACGAGGACGCCGAAGCCGGTGTGAGCGAGACCGTGACCGCCGAGGACGACGACGAGGACACGCTCTTCGGCAAGCGCGCCCCCGCTCGCTCCTCCCGCGGTGGTGGTGCCGGTCGCGCGAGCAGCGGCGCTGGCGGTGCCCGTAGCGGTGCTTCCGGCACGGGCGGTGGCAGTGCGTCGAGCAGCTCGAGCGGGTCAGCCGGTGGCGCTGGGTCAGCCGGCGGCAGCAGCATGCGCGGCGGGTCCTCGTCGAGCAGCGGAGGCTCGTCACGCGGCGGCTCCTCGTCCAGCTCGACCAGCGCCAAGAAGTCCAGCAGCACGCGCTCGTCCGCTGCCAAGAAGAGCGGTGGCTCCGCGGCGAAGAAGGGCGGCGCCAAGAAAGGCGCGGCGAAGAAGGGCGGCGCAAACCGTACGGCGAAAGGCGGCGCAAAGAAGAGCGGCGCGCGCAAGAGCGGCAGCGCGGCGAAGAAGGGCGGGGCTCGGAAGGGCGGCGCCGCGAAGAAGACCAGCAGCGCTCGCAGCGGCAGCGCGATGAAGAAGGGCGGGGCTCGCAAGGGTGCGGCAAAGAAGGGCGGCGCGAAGAAGGGCGCGAAGCGCGGTCGCCGCTAGCTGCGGGGAAGTTTCTGCCAGCGGGGCGGAACGCGATCGCGTTCCGCCCCGCTTGTTTTTTCCCGCGCCGTTCCGGAACGGCTCATGCGCTATGCCTTCCGGGAGCAGATGATGTCGTCCGTGCGTTGATCGCGGAGGACAAAAGACAGGCGTGACGAACGGCGCAAGACCGGAGGAGTGCGATGCGTTGGCGGAAGCTGGTTCTCTCGAGTGGCGCGGCGATCGGGGCCGCGGCGGCATTCAATGCCCTCGCCGGCCACGATGTCCCTCCGCTCGACAACCCGATCGGCGGGGAGGAGGGAACGTTCCGCTGGCGTGGTCACCGAGTCGCATACACCCGTCGCGGGAGCGGATCGCCCCTCCTCCTCGTGCATGCCATCCATGCCGCGGCTTCGTCGTATGAATGGCGCGAAGTCGTCGACGCGCTTGCCGAACGTCACACCGTTTACACGATCGACCTCCTCGGCTTCGGCCGGTCCGACCGTCCGCGTGCGCGCTACACCGCGCGATTCTACATCGGGCTGATCGGGGATTTCGCCGCGCAGGTGATCGCGAAGCCGTGCGTCCTCGTCGCCTCCTCTCTCTCGGCGGCGTATGCGATCGTGCTCGGCGCGCGGGACCCAGGACGCTTTCCGGCGCTCGTCCTCATCGAGCCGACAGGACTGGTCCGTCTGCATGATGCGCCGTCCACCGGCGGTGATACCGCACGATTTGCATTCGAGACGCCGGTCGTCGGCACGGCCCTGTTCAATGGCCTCGTGTCGCGCCGTTCGCTGCGATACTACCTCGAGCGCATCTACTGGGATGATGCGCTGGTGACCGAGGAGCTCATCGACGACTACTTCTGCACGTCACATCAGCCGGGGGCGAAGTACGCACCCGCGGCCTTCGTCGCCGGTCACCTCAACCTCGACGTGCGCCGCGCGCTCCGCCGACTCGCGCAGCCCGCGCTTCTTGTTTGGGGCGAACACGCCACCGAGACTCCGGTCGAAGAGGCTCGCGGCTTTCTCACGTCGAAGCCCGACCTCGATGTCGCCATCTTCGATCGCGCCGGCGACCTGCCGCACGACGAGCGTCCGGGCGATTTCATCGAGACGGTGACTGCGTTTCTCGATCGGGTCACCCCAGCCGACGCCGCGAAGCCGCACGGATCGAGCGTCAAGGCCTAGCGATTCGCTGCCGCTGACCGCTTAAATTGGCGGCATGGCCGACACGCCCGTCACCCTTCTCCGCGCCCACTCGCGCCACTCGCCGTGGAACGCGCGAGGTCTCGCCGCGCACGTCACGGCGCTCGTCGATTCCGCCGGACTCCGACCGACGAACGCCTCCGCACGCGCGGCGCCGAGCGCGCGCTCGGTGCGCTTCTACGTCTCGCACGGGTTGCTCGATCGCCCCGAGGGCGCGGGCACTGCCGCCACTTACGGTTACCGGCACTTCCTTCAGCTCCTGGCGATCAAGATCCGCCAGCGCGAAGGCCAGACGCTGGAGACGATCAAGCGCGAGATGAAGGACGTCACCGGTGACGCGCTCGAGCGACGCATCGCTCAATCGCTCGCCCCCGCACTCGTAGCCAATCCGGTGTCGCCCGCGAGTGAAGACGAGACACCCGTCGCCTGGCGCCGGATGTCGGTCGCCGAGGGCGTCGAGCTCCACGTTCGCGGGGATTCGCCGTCCTCCAACGAGCAGGCACTCATCGCGATGCGCGAAGCGGTCCGCGCCGCCCTCGGGCGGCAGGAGCTCCGTTAGGCAGCAGCCGCGAGGATCACAACAGCCGCGACAGCAGCACCGCGCCCTGTTCGAGGAGCTTCTCCGTCCACGGCCGCTTACGGAACTCGGCGAGCTTCATCTCCTTCGAGTATTTCAGGTCGTCCATGAAGATGTCGTCGAGCTGGCGCCCGAACGTGCTGTCGAGCGCGACGAGCATCGACTCGTCGTTGAACACCATCGACCGGTTGTCGAAGTTCATCGTGCCGACTCCCCCCCACAGCCCGTCGGAGACGATCGACTTCGCATGCATCATCACCGGCTGGTATTCGTAGACGCGCACCCCGCCACCGAGCAGCTGCTCGTAATGCGCGCGTCCGGCGAGCCAGGTCGTCTTGACGTCGGTCTCTGAGCTCGTCGTCAGGATTCGTACATCGACGCCGCGTTTCGCTGCCGCTACCAGCAACCGGCGGAAGTCGTCGTCAGGCACGAAGTAGGAGTTCGACACGTACAGCGTCTTCCGCGCGCTGGCAATCGACAGTGCGAGATACCGCTCGGCGGCGGTGCTCCCGACCGTCGGCGCGGTGTGCAGCACGGTCGCGAGCTGCGTCCCGTCGTGTTTCAGCTCCTTCGGCGGGAAGAAAAGGTCACCGGTCAGCAGCTCGCCGGTCGCCTCTGCCCAGCCTGACGCAAACGTCGCCTGCAGCGCCATCACCGCCGGCCCTCGGAAGCGGACGTTCGAATCGCGCCACTGATCCTTGTGCCGGCCGTCGCCGAGCCATTTGTCGTCGAGACCGAAGCCACCGGTGTACGCGACGCTTCCGTCGATCACGACTACCCGGATGTGCGAGCGGAACGCGGCCTTGTGGAGATCGTACCACTTCACCGGACGGAATGTCGCGACGTGCACGCCGGCCGTCTTCATCTCATCCCAGTATTTCTCCGGCAGGTTCTGCGCACCGAATGCGTCTTCGAGAAAGAGCACCTTCACGCCGGCGCGTGCGCGCTCCATCACGATTTTCTTCATCGTATCGGCGACCTGCCCTGGCTGCGCGTAGTACATCTGCAGCGTGATCGACCGCTTGGCCGCGCGCAGATCGCGCCAGAGCTTGGGGTATGTCTGGTCGCCGTCGATCATCACCTCGATCGCGTTGCCAGGAGTCAGGTGCATCCCGGTGAGCAGGTCGAGCGTCGGCAGGAACATCGAATCGCTCGGCGAGGGCGGTCCCCCCGGATCACCCGGTGCCTGCACCCGCTTGACCGGCGTGCCTCGCGTAACGGAGATGAATCCAATGAGCGCGAAGACGAGCACCAGGAGACCAACGATGCCGCCGAGGATGTAGAGCAGTATGCGTTTCATGTGTGATGTCGGCCTGTTCAGACAATGTGCCAGATGCGAATGAGCGGTTGCCCACGGCGCGCATGAACGGCAGTTTCATCGCAATGTCGCTCGCCGTTCGTCGTCGCCCCGCCAGTCGTGCCATCGTTCTCGACCGCTCGCTCGAGGCGTTTCCACTCTTTCGCCTGAGCGACACGTCCGACGACGGAATGATATCCCTCGCGCTCGATTCCGGCGCGCGCTGGCGTGTCCTGGCAGCACCGGGTGACCGGCTGCCCGGCACCTTCGACCAGGACGTCTACGTCGAGCTGCTGCACCGCTTTCACGAAGCCGGCTCCCCGTCCGACGGCGGCGTGTCGTTCACGCTGCACAACTTTCTCCGCTCGATGGGCCGCCGCGTCGACGGCCGCACCTACGAGCAGCTCCGCGCATCGCTCGCGCGCCTCGAGCGAACCGTCGTCGAATCGAGCAGCGCCTACTTCGACGCCGCGAATGGTACGTACGTCGACAGCGCGTTCACGCTGTTGAACGCGGTACTCATCGAGCGTCGTCGCTCGAACGATCGCGATCAGCTCACCCTCTTCTCGTCATTCACCGCGAGCGAGCCGGGGGATGCGCGCGTCACCCTGTCGCCGTTCATTCGCGGCAACATCGCGGCGAGTCATGTCGTCACCCTCTCGGCGCCGCGCTATCTCGCGCTGTCGTCGCCTGTGGCGCGGCGCCTCTATCGCCTGCTCGAAGTCGCGCGCGAAGATGGTGCGCTCACTTGGCGGATCGAGCTCACGAAGCTCGCCGAGCAGCTCCCGCTCACCCAGCGCTATCCGTCGCACCTCCAGCGCGTGCTGCAGCCAGCACACGAGATGCTCGTCGCTGCCGGGTTGCTCCGCGATGCCGTCGTCAGGCAGAACAAGCGGCAGTGGTACGTCGACTACATGCTCGGCTCGCGCCTGCTCTGATCTCGTCGCTCTCGCCGCGGCGCGTCACAGCGATGCGCCCGCCATCACGCACCGGCTGCGTTGGCCGCCGGCACTGGCCTTCGTCGCCCGAACTTTGCATCGTTCCCGCACGCAATCCCTCACCCGTACTGGAGGCCGCTCCAATGGCGACCAAGCTCGACAAGACCATCAAGCGCGAAATCGAGATGGATGGCACCGCATACATGGTGACCATCTCACCCGAAGGGGTGAAGCTCACGCAGAAGGGCTTTCGCAAAGGACGTGAGATCACCTGGAAGAATCTCTGGGCGAGCGGGACCGAAGAGGGCGCGTAACACAGCGAGCGCGTGACCGCGGGAACGTTCCGCGGTCACGCGCGTAATTATCAGGAGTCTCGTTACCTCTTCTCGCGAGTCGAGTCCCTTCCGTATGCCTCGTTTACGCCACGCCGCGATCGCCGGCCTCCTCATCGTCCCGCTGATCGCTGGCGGCTTCCTCGTCCAGGAAAAGTCCGCGCGTGACGGCGCTCGACTCCTCGGCGACGTCCTCGAGCTCGTGCAGGATCGCTTCGTCGACACCCTCGACGCGTCCGCCCTCTACGAAAAGGCCGCTCGTGGTCTCGTGAAGGAGCTCAACGATCCGTACAGCGAGCTCTATTCGCCGAAAGAGCGCGAGACGCTTTCGCGCCAGATCAACGGTCATTACGGCGGCATCGGGATGCTCATCCGCCCGCTCGAGGGTGGTGGCGTCGCGGTCAGCAACGTCTTCCCGAACACCCCCGCCGAGAAGGCCGGTATTCGTGAAGGCGATCGCATTCTCCAGATCGACACCGCCGACAGCCGCGGCTGGACGACGAGCCAGGTATCCGAGACGCTGCTCGGAACTCCGGGCACCAAGGTGCAGGTCAAGTTCGGACGCCCCGCCGTCACCGAGCCGATCGCCGTGAACTTCACCCGCGCCGAGATTCACATCCCGGCCGTGCAGTACACGATGATGCTCGACGCGAAGACGGGTTACTTCCCGCTGCTCCAGTTCAACGAGACCGCCGCCGACGAATTCCAGTCTGCGCTCAACACGCTCGTCAAGCAGGGCGCGACGTCGGTGGTCGTCGATCTGCGTGGCAATCCGGGCGGCATCCTCGACCAGGCGATCAAGATCGGCGACCTGCTTCTCGACAACGGCCAGCAAATCAGCAGCGTTCGCGGACGCGGGCCCGATCAGCAGGCAAGCTTCGCGGCCAAGGGCGCCGCCCAGTTCAAGAATCTGCAGCTCGTCCTTCTCACCGATAACGGCACCGCGTCCGCCGCGGAGATCGTTGCCGGCGCGTTGCAGGACCACGATCGCGCGCTCATCGTCGGGCAGACGTCGTTCGGCAAGGGACTGGTGCAGACGGTTTATCCGCTCGATGGCGGTTGGGCGCTCAAGATGACCACCGCGAAGTGGTATACGCCGAGCGGGCGCTCCATTCAGAAGGAGCGGAAGCTGCTGCCTGACGGCCGCTTCGTCGAAGTGATGCCCGACTCGCTCGAGACCGACTCGGCTCGCAAGGCGCGTCCCGTCTATCACAGCGATGCCGGCCGCATCGTCTACGGCGGCGGTGCGATCACGCCGGACGTCGTCGTCAAGGACGACACGCTCACCACCGCCGAGCAGACGTTGGCAAAGCTCATCGCCCCGAAGTACGCGGCGTTCTACACGGTGGTCAGCGACTATGCCCTCGAGCTCCGGCCGAGCGTGAAGCAGAACTTCACAGTCCAGCCGGCGTGGCGCGACGAGCTGTACAAGCGCCTGTCCGCCGCCGGGGTTCAGGTGGATCGCAAGGTCTACGATGCGGGCCAGGCCTTCATCGACCGCGAGCTGGAGCGGACGGTCTCGCGCGTCGCGTTCGGCGATACGGCCGCGAAGCGTCGCTCGATCAAGGACGATGCGCCGCTCAAGAAGGCGATGGATCTTCTCTCGACTGGATCCTCGCAGCGCGACCTGCTTGCCCGCGCCGCTCTCGCCAGCCGCGGCACCCGCTAGCGCGAATGGCTGGCGCAATCGCCTAGCGCGACGCGCTCGAAGCTCCGCAGTCCCGTACGCCGTCGCTCCCTCAGGAGCGACGGCGTACGTCGTTATGACGGGGCGGCTCTCGGGGGCGGTGACAGTGCCGATTGCTGCCACGTCGCACGAGGCGTAAAATCACTCGTCACCTCACCGGCAGGGTAATCCGTGGGTCTGTTGCTCATCCCGGCGATCATCGCGATCATCGCGCTCTTCGTCGTCACCAAGTCGATCAAGATCATCGGCCAGGCCGAAGTCATGGTCATCGAGCGCCTCGGCCGCTTCAACCGGCTCGGCCGCTCCGGCTTCAACCTGCTGATCCCTTTCGTCGAGCGCCCCCGCACGATCGACGTCCGCTACTTCAGCACCGACGTCAATGGCGCGAAGCGCATCAGCGCCGGCTCGACCGCGCGTATCGACCTGCGCGAACAGGTCCTCAACTTCCCGAGCCAGCCGGTGATCACGAAGGACAACGTCACCATCGACATCGATGCGGTGATCTACTACCGCGTTGCCGATCCGCAGAAGGCGACGTACGCGGTGCAGAATCTTCCCTACGCCCTCGAGACACTCACCCGCACGACGCTCCGCAACATCGTCGGTGAGATGGAGCTCGACCAGACGTTAGGCAGTCGCGACACGATCAACCGCCGGATGCGCGAGGTCATCGAGGAAGCGTCGATCGGCTGGGGCGTGGACGTCACCCGCGTCGAGCTGCAGTCGATCGAACCGCCGCGCGACATCCAGCAATCGATGGAGCTCCAGATGCGCGCCGAGCGCGAGCGCCGCGCCCTCGTCACCGGCGCCGAGGCGAGCAAGCGCGCCGCCATCCTCGAATCGGAAGGACAGCGCGAGGCGCAGGTCCGCAAGGCGGAAGGCGAGAAGGAAGCGGCCATCCTCCGCGCTCAGGGATTGGCCGAAGGGCGCATCGCGATGGCGACCGCCGAAGCCGACGCGATCAAGCGCATCGCCGATGCGCTCCCGGAAGGCCAGGCCGCGATGTACATGCTCGGACTCAAGTATCTCGAGGCGCTGCCGCAGCTCACGCAGGGGAAGGGAAGTACGATCTTTCTTCCCACCGAAGCCTCGGGAGTGATGGGCGCGCTCGGCGGAATGCGCGCACTGCTCGACCGCGCCGCCGCGACGACGCCCGGCGAGGCGAAAAACGTCAGGCAGACATCGGGTATCCCGGCGCTTCCGAACCCCGGCGACCCGGCGAAGAAGGATTGAGCGTGGCCGAACCGATTACCCGCGAACGCGCTGAACGAATCGTCCGCGCGCATGCCTGCGAGCGATGCGGCGAATACAGCTACAAGCGGCTGGTCGTCAAGCCGGCCGACGAGGGGCAGCGGGAGATGGGCGCGGTGTGGCACGCCGTCAAAGTCTGTGGCGTCTGCGGCCACGAGCAGGAGCTCGGCCTCGATCCCGAAGGCGACATCACCTACGCGAGCTGACGCGTCAGCTTTCCCTTCCCACTCGCGTCCCGGCTTCTTCGCTCCCATATTCAACATCATGCCGCCGATCAATGTCGCCACGCTCGTCCCCGGAGCTCGTGTCCATCACGAGCTCCGCGTCGTCGAGCGCGACATGAAGAAGACGAAGAACGGCGACCCGTACGCGTTGCTCACCCTGGGCAACCGGCACGGTGAGATCAAGACGGCCCCCGTCTGGCACGACAAGCTGCACTGGGTGGACGGCGCCGAGCCTGGGACGATCGTCCAGGCGATTGGCGAGGTGAAGAACTACGTGGACGGCAGTCGTTCCAAGCGGCAGCTCGAGCTCACCGGCCCGCTGCGCATCATCTCGCAGCAGGCGGTCAACCTCGATGACTTTCTCCCCCGCGTCGACGATGACCTGACGATGCTCTGGTCTTCGCTCGACAAGGTGCGCGGCGAAGTCGCGTCGGCGAAGCTGCGGAAGGTGCTCGCCGTGTTCTTCGACGACGATCTCTTTCGTCTCCAGTTCGAGAAGTCGCCGGCGTCGACGCGCGGGCATCACGCCAAGGTCGGCGGGCTGCTGCGCCACGTGACCGAAGTGACCTTCATCGCGCGCACGATCGCGAATTCGATGCGGACCGGGACGGTGAACCCGGTGAACCTCGACCTCGTGATCACCGGCGCGCTGCTGCATGACGTCGGCAAGGTCGAATCCTACCGCGTGTCGCCGATCGGCTTCGAGACGACGCCATGCGGCCACCTCCTCGGCCACATCGTCCTCGGGACGCTCATGCTCGAGCGCCGCCTCGCCGCGTTAGGCGAGCCGGTCTGCTCCGAGCAGCAGCTACTCGAGCTCCAGCACCTCATCCTCTCGCACCACGGGTCGCTCGAGTTCGGGAGCCCGGTCCGCCCGATGACCCTCGAGGCGGAGATCGTCCACTGGGCCGACGAGTCCTCGGCGAAGGCGAACAGCTTCGTCGAGTCGATCGGCGACCCGTCGAACTTCGCGGCTGGCGGAGAGTTCTCCGACCCCGTCTGGATGCTCGACAAGCGCCGCCTCTGGCAGCGTCCCCACGGCTGGGAGTAGTCGTCGCGCCGCGTTCGGTGCCCGTGGCCAGTGCCGTCCCCGCCGTCGCGCCTCGCGACCGCCTAACGTGAAGACCGACATGCGATCTGTGCTCGCCATTCTCGCCGCCGCGACGCTGGCCGCCGCGGCGCCCCTTGCCGCGCAGACGCCGTTAGGCACCTACGCCGATGCGTTCGAGACGCGCGCCGGCGCGAACACGCCAGCGATCCGGTATGACGTCCGGATCGACACCGCGTCGTCGCGGCTCGACGTCGTGATGCATGTCGAGCGCGCACCGGCGACGGTCCGCATCGCGATCCCGCGCTGGGCGCCCGGCGCCTATCGGCTCGTCGATTTCGCCGCTCGGCTCCGCAATGTCCGGGTCGTGACGGGCGCCGGCGAGCGAATCGTGGCCGACAGCGCCCTCGGCGGCCACGCGGTCTGGCCCGCGCCTAACGCCGCCCCGCTCGCCATTCCCGGCGGCACCTTCGAGGTTCGCTATGAAATCGTCGGGGACAGCTCGCCGAACAATCGCGCCTTTCTGCGCTCGTCCGGCGCGTTGCTCGACGGACCGGGGACCTACATCTATCTCCTCGGTCAGACGCTCGCCCCCGCGCGCGTACACTTCGCCGTCCCGGCACACTGGCGCATCGTCACCGGGTTGCGGCCGACACTCGACTCGGCGTCGTTCTTCGCGCCGAGTTATGACGTCCTGATCGATTCACCGGTGCTGATGGGCGACGATCGATCGCTCGTCGTCCGGCGGCTGGATGTAGAGGGAGTTCCGCACCGCGTCGCCTGGTGGCGGCGGCCGGGCGCACCGGCGTTCGACACGAGCGCATTCGTCGCGCCGGTCCCTCGCATCGTCGCGCAAGTGAAGCAGATCTTCGGCTGGATTCCATATCGTGATTACAGCTTCCTCTTTATCGACGGTACAGGGGGCGGGCTCGAGCACCTCAACTCGACGACGATCGGGATCAGTGCCGCGGCCGTCGCACGCGATTCGCTCGCCCACGCCGACGTCACCGCGCACGAGTACTTCCATCACTGGAACGTCAAGCGCATTCGGCCGATCGCGCTTGGCCCCTTCGACTACCAGCGCGTCACTCGCACCCGCTCACTCTGGCTGAGTGAGGGGGTGACCGACTATTTCGCCGGCGCGATCCTCAGGCGTGCCGGCCTCGTGACTGAAGACGCCGCCCGCGACGCGCTGTCGTCATCGATCCAGAGCTACCTGGCGAATCCGGCGAGCAGTGTGCTCGCACCGGAACGCTCGAGCTTCACTGCCTGGGACTCACCGGTGGTCAATCACGGTTACTCGCTGTCGTACTATCTCTCCGGCGCGCTGCTCGGAGAGATTCTCGACGTCCGGCTGCGTGCACGGAACGAGGCGAGTGGCGGGGTGGACGCCCTCATGCGCCGGCTTCGCGACCGCTACGCCGGCGCCCACGGGTTCACTGACGCACAGCTCCGCCATGAGGCGAGCGCGGTGTGCGGCTGCGACATGTCGTCCTTCTTCGCGACTTATGTCGCCGGCGGAAAGACGCTCCCCCTCGGCGATCTCGCCGCAGCGTTAGGCTGGCGACTCGTGGTTGAGCGCTCGATGGCGGTCGACAGTGCGGGGGAGCCGCTCCCTGATCGTCGTGTCGCGATCATCCCCTATGGCGGGACGGGTAGTGCCGGCGGTGCGATGGGCGGGGCGCTCAAGCTCGCGATCGGAGACCCGACGTCCGCGTGGGGCAAGGCTGGCCTCGCCACCGGCGACACCCTCACCGCGGTCAACGGAACACCCGTCGCCAGCGCGGCGGCATTTCGTGCGGTGCTCGCGTCGCTCGCGGTCGGCGACAGCGTGACGGTGCTCGCACGCCGACAGGGGGAGCGCAAAGTTGTCGTCCATGTCGGAGGCTACGAACGCGTTCGTGCACACCTCGAGGAGCTTCCGTCGCTCACCGCCGCCCAGCAGCGTGCACGCGAGCGGTGGATGCACGGCGACACTCTCGCCACGTCGCGCTAGGCTGCCTTCAACGCGACACTCGGCCGCCGTTCGGTGAGTCGGCGGCAGCCTTCTTCGCTGGCTCGAGCGGCGGCCACTCGATCTTGTTCGAGAACTTCGCCCCGAAAACTGCTTTCAACGCTGCGCGCGGTTCGTCCGTTCTCACTACGGCGTCGAGGTGCGACGCGACATCGAGCGGACGGCTGAAGTCGCGATAGCGGCGGTAGCTGTGGCAGAAGCACCATGGTCCCTTGCGCACCGCATTGCCGAGCCAGATGTCCGGCGCGCCGATGATGGTGAACGCATAGAACAGGTTCATCGAGCGCAGTTTGGGAAGGTCGCCGAGCGCGGCACCGTGGGGCAGCGATCCGTGCTTTCCCCACTGGATGTCGAATGCGGGTCCGCCCTTGCCATGCCAGTCTGTATGCAGGATTCGGCCGTGCCAGTAAGTCCAAAGGTCAGTCGGTGCCTGGGTCGCGCGATCGTAACCGACCCAGACGACCTCTTCATCCGTCGGGACGGTGAATGGGATCCAGGCACCATGCACGTCGTCGCGCCAGAGCAGGTGGTATGAGATGATCGGGCGCGTCGGATGGACGACCGCGACCACTCGTGAGAGCGGGAACGTTTCGTCGCGTTGGAGGTAGAGGACTGGCGCCAGTCTGTGGGCGAGGCCGTCAATGCTGTCGCCAGCTGCTGCGACGCCGGGGATCGGTGCGACTCCCCGCGGTGGGATGTGTGCGTGAGGGCCGCATGCGGCAAGCTGCGCGGCCGTAACGATGCTGAGGAGGGCGCGAATTGGGGCAGAGAGGCGCAAGTCTTTTTCCTACTTGGCGTTATAAATCAGATCGGTTATCTTTCCCGAGGGCGCGGCGAGCGCTGCCCTCGCGTTTCTGTTCCGCAATGCCAGTTCAGGAGTTGCCATGAGAAAGCCACGTCCGGCGACGTACAATCCGGCACAAGCTCTCCATCTGATTGCAAGCGACCGTACCGGATCCCCACTCAGCTGCCCGTCGTGCTCCGGCCCGATCGAGCGTTCCCCCGATCAGGTTCCGCCGCTTCCTCGCTCGCAGGTCACCCTTCGCTGCAACAAGTGCGGCCGCATCGCCCGCTACATCGCCGGCGCTGCCTGACGATTGCCCTCGCGCCGACGTGATCTTCTCCTGATCACGCCAGCGCGCGACGTCGAAGCTGGATCGGGCGTCGTGCACAAATCTTGCCCCGCGTCCTCTTCGCATGCGCTGTGCGCTCGCCATGCGCACGGCGGTCGTTTCGTCGTGGCGATCACGCTGGGAAAGGCCGCACCCGTCGACGCGTCCTGAACTCGCGAGATCAGGCAGGGGTCGATTCAGCAGAGGTACGCTACATGGCACGCATCACCGGAACCGTGAAGTGGTTCAACGACGCGAAGGGCTACGGTTTCATCTCGCATGAGGGTGGCCCGGATGTATTCGTCCACTACAGCGCCATTCAGGGCGGTGGGTTCAAGTCCCTCCAGGAAGGCGACCGCGTCGAGTTCGAAATCGTTCAGGGCCAGAAGGGACCTCAAGCCGCGGATGTGACGAAGGCCGCCTGATCCCAATCGCACCGCAATTCCAAGGGCCTCGCATCGCGCGGGGCCCTTTGCGTTTCATGGTGACGCGACGGTGCGCTGAAGGTGTTATCGACGGTGACCCGAGGTTGTCGCGGCTCGTCCCTCTCCGTATGGCGCGCTCATCATCGATCGCTCGCGGAACCCGCTCTGCTGCCGGTTTCGCGCTGTTGGCGTCGGCTGCCTTCACCCTCGCGGTTCCCCGTGTCGCGAGCGCGCAGAAGAAGACGCCCGCGATCGCCGTGCGCGGGACCGTGACCGGCGCCGACATCGTTCGCGCAGCTCGCGACTATCTC
>JAICUE010000518.1 GCA_025936015.1 Gemmatimonadaceae bacterium | reverse complement strand
TTCGCGATCGAGCCTTCCATCGAGAAGACGCCATCGGTCCAGATCATTCGCCGCTTCGCCGACTTGTTCGCTTTGAGCTTCTCGACGAGGTCGTCGAGGTCGCCATGCTTGTACACCCCTGTCGTGCACTTCGTGATCGACTTTGCCAGGCGGATCGAGTCGATGATCGACGCATGATTCAACGCGTCCGAGACGACGAAGTCCCCCTCCTCGACCACTGTGGCCGTCAGCCCCTCGTTCGCGTTCCACGCCGAGACGTATGACATCGAGGCGTCCGTGCCGACGAAGCGCGCCAGCGCCGTCTCCAGCTCGCGATGCACCGTGAACGTGCCGCAAATGAAACGCACGCTCCCCGTTCCAGCGCCGAACTTCTTCAATCCTTCGATCCCCGTGTTCACCACCGCCGGTTCCGCGCTCAGCCCGAGATAGTTGTTCGACGAGAGAATCAGCGTCTTGCCACGCCCTTCCATCTCCACCCACGCATCCTGCGGTGTCGCAAGATGGTTGAGGCGCTTGTAGACACGGTCGGCTTTCAGCTGGTCGATCTTTGCCGTCAGATCGGCGTTGAATGCGGCGTTGAGGCTCACGGAGTTGCTGGTCGTCGGGGAAGGGAAGTCGTTATGCCCGTGCTTGGGCGTCGAGCAGGTCGGCGATCTCGGTATGCCCGCGCTCACGAGCCGACGCGGCCGGCGTCACGCCGGCGTCGTTCACGGTGTTCGCGGTCGCGCCGCGCGCGAGCAGCAACTCGACCGCGGCGCGGTCGCCGTTCGCGGCGGCCGCATGGAGCGCCGTCCATCCGCCGTGCTGCTTCGCGTTCACCGCCGCTCCTGCGTCGAGAAGGAGCCTGGCGACACTCGTCTGCTGTCCGGCCATCGCGGCGTGCAGCGGCGTGTTCGCCATCGCATTGCGCGACCGCAGGTCGACGTCGGCATTGTTGTGCAGCAGCAGCGCGACGAGATCGGCGTGCCCATAGTGCGCCGCGAGATGCAGCGGGCTCCAACCGTCGGCGTCGAACGTTCGCGTCAGCCGGTTGTCCATCGAGAGCAGCGCCGCCACTTCATCGGTGTCGCCCGACTTTGCCGCGGCATGCACGTCCTCATGATCCGGCTCGAGCTTCATCAGGCGACCTCGAAGATCACCTTGCCCGCCTCGCCCCCCTTGATCGCCGCGATCGCATCGTCGAAGCGCTCGAGCGGAAAGCGATGCGTGATGACCGGCGTCGGATCGAACTGACCCGATCGGAGAAACTGTGTCATCAGGATCCATGTGTCGTACATCTTCCGCCCGACGACACCGTAGATCGTGATTCCCTTGAAGATGATCTCCGTCGCGAGATTGACTTCCATCGGTTTCGCCGGGATGCCGAGCATCTGCACGCGTCCACCCACTCGCACCAGCGCGAATGCCTGGTGCACCGCGCTCGGCACCCCCGACATCTCGAGTACGACGTCGACGCCGAGTCCCCCGGTCGCTGCCTTCACCGCGCGCTCCGCCTCCTGGGGATGCACCGCATCGTGCGCACCCATCGTCCTTGCGAGGGCGAGCCGCTTGTCGTTCACGTCCGTCGCGATGATCCGCGACGCGCCCGCTGCCCGGCAGATTCCAACCGCGAAGATCCCGATCGGCCCGCACCCCGTGATCATCACCGTGCTCCCCGGAATCGACGCCGTTAGGGCGGTGTGAAACGCATTTCCCATCGGGTCGTGGATGCCGCCGATGTCGAACGAGATGTTGTCGTCGAGGTGCCAGACGTTGGTCGCCGGCATCGCGATGTACTCGGCGAAGCAGCCGTCCCGGTCCACGCCGATGATCTTCGTGTACGGGCAGACGTGTGCGTTTCCGGTGCGGCAGAGCGGGCATCGCCCGTCGACGATGTGGCCTTCCGCGGTCACGCGATCGCCGGGTCGTACATCGGTTACCAGCTTGCCGACTTCGGTGACTTCACCCGCGAACTCGTGGCCGACGACGAACGGCG
>JAICUE010000131.1 GCA_025936015.1 Gemmatimonadaceae bacterium | reverse complement strand
GCGGGGATCAGCGCCTCGGCGGTCACGCTTCGTCCGCGCACGCTGAGAAACGATTGCGCACTTGCCTTCTTGTCGCCGGAATGATTCCCCTCGACGTACCAGGCGCGCGGATGCACCGGGCACTCGCTGACGATGTATTCACAGATCGCCTGCGTCGCGATCGTCACCATGTTTTGTCCAGCGGCGTTGCCCGTCGTGTACTCGAAGATCAGGTAGACGTGATTCCCCTCGAGCGTCACGCGCATGTCCTTCAGCTTCCCATAGCGCGTGGTGCTCTCGCCGGCCGCGCGGATCGCGTCCATGTGCTCCAGCGTCCATGCGATGAACTGACCCGCCTCGTGCAGCGTCGCGAACGCGAACGCCGGTGCCCGTGTCACTCCGTCGTTGACGAGCACCGCCGCGCATCCTCCTGCCTCGGTGATCAGCTGCGCACCGCGTGAGTACGACGCGACGAGCGCGGCCTCCGTCGTCGCGAGAGGCACGTGGTGCAGCCCCGATGCGCACGTCCCGTTCACGAGGATTGGTCCGGCGATCCCGACCGGCGTCTTCACCGTCCCGACGAACGACTCGACGTTATGACGGTAGAGCTCCGCGCTCGCCAGCGTGCCCGCGTCGAGCAGCGCGTCGCGCACGCCAGGCTCGCCGCCAAGCGCACGCCACCGCTTGTCGAGTGCCTCGGCATCGACGGCGGTCCCACCGGGGAAGCGCTCATACCGCGTGCCCGGCTTTGGTGCGAGCCGCTGCGCGAGTTCGTCCGCGCTGTTTGCGACGAGCAGCCGCGCGAGAGACGCCGCGGCGTGGCGGTGGTCGGTGGCCATGGGCGGAGCGGAAGTGAACGGAGGGCCGAACGCGCGTAGGGCGACGGCGGCGGAAGCCGAGTCGATCAAGGACGATCTCCATCGAGGCGAGGCACTCCAATGTCGCCCCGCGCCAACGGCCTATGCATCCGTCAAGCGACGTAGCATCCTCGGCATTCGAATGCCTTCGCGGTTTGTTCGGCCGTGCGCTATTATCAATCGCGCGCGCTTTCCCTCAGGCACGGCGAGTCTTCCCGCAGATCTCGTATCAGCACCCAATGCACGTTAGCGCGTTCCGCATCGTCGTCCTCATGAACGATTCCAACCCCGGCCGCCAGATCCTCGCCGGGCTCGCGGAGCGAGGCATTACGCCTGTGGGCGTGATCTTCGAGTCGCCGCACGAACTTCGGTACTGTCGGCGCGCGCGGTCTCCGCTTGGGCGTTTCGCGGAGACACCGCTCGCGTGTGCCCGCTCTGTCTGGCGGCGCATTCGTGCGCGTCGTCTCCTCGCTTCGCACGTACCGCGGGGTACACGTCGCTTGGTGACAGCGAGTCGCAATAATGAGAAGACGATACGATTCGTCTCGGAAGTTGGAACTGACCTCCTCGTTTTGGCTGGCGTCGGGCTCGTCAGCCGTGACGTTCTTGCCTCGCCGCGCTATGGATGCCTGAACGCCCATCCAGGCCTCGTCCCGTGGGTCCGCGGCAACGGTGCCGTGTCCAACGCGATTCTGCGCGGCGTCGCCGTCGGAGCGAGCTGTCATTGGGTCGATGCCGGTATCGACACCGGAGCCGTCATCGCTCGTCGCCTGCTCGCGATCCGCGGTGGCGAGGCTCTCGAGTTGCTGGAGCAGCAGGCCGTGCATCTGGCGAGCAGGCTCATGCTCGACGTCCTATCCGCAGCCGTGCTTGGAGGCGGACTCCCACTGGGGAACACTCAACAGCAGAAATTCCCGCTCTGCCATTGGCAGGATGCGCGCGGGCGGGCCGTAGCAGCCGAACTGCTCCTGGCCGGCCGGGCGCTCGAGCTGTACGCGCGGTGGGGGTCTTTGTGCAAGCCCGGCACGGATGACCTGCCTGACGATATTTCCAGCGCGAACGTACCGGAGATGCATAGCGCGCCGTCGGGCAGCGACACTCTGCAATCGCCGGCATAACTCATGGTCGAATCGGCAGCGATTCCAGGCCGCTCGCTATAATTCGAGCAATGGACGAACTCCCCCGCGTCTACCCACCGCGCGAACGTACCACGACCGCGACCGATCGCGCCTCCCTCCTCTCCGGACTGAACCCGGAGCAGGCGGCAGCGGCGGCTCACGGCGACGGCCCCCTGCTCATCATCGCCGGCGCCGGCACGGGGAAGACCCGCACCCTCGTCTATCGCGTCGCGCATCTCATCGAGCGCGGCGTCAGCCCCGACCGGATTCTCCTGCTCACCTTCACCCGCCGCGCCGCCCAGGAGATGCTCTCCCGCGCCGAGCGATTGGTCGGGAGTTCGAGCGGCCGTGTTCATGGCGGGACATTCCACGCGACGGGTCATCGCCTGCTGCGCACCTTCGGTGAATCGGCCGGCCTCGCGCGCGACTTCTCCATCCTCGACCAGGGCGATGCCGAAGACCTGATGGGTCTCGCCCGCTCGCACCTCGGCATCGCGTCGAGTGCGAAACGCTTCCCGAAGAAGGAAACGCTGCACTACGTCTATTCGCGGTTCATCAACACCGAACGCCCAGTCGATTTCATTCTCGGCGAGGAGCTCCCGCAGTTCGCCGAGTACTCGGACCAGGTTCAACGGATCTTCGGCGAGTACGAAGCACGCAAGGCGTCGCGCAACCTCTTCGACTACGACGACCTGTTGAGCAGCTGGGCGCTCATGCTCGAAAAGTCCGACGAGCTCGCGACGCGCATCGCCGGCCTCTACGACCACGTCCTCGTCGACGAGTACCAGGATACCAACCTCCTCCAGGCGCGCATCCTCCGCGGGATGTGCCGGACGCATCGCAACATCACGGTCGTCGGCGACGATGCGCAGAGCATCTACGCCTTCCGCGGCGCGAGCTTCCGCAACATCCTCGAGTTTCCGAAGCAGTTCCAGGGCGCCGCCGTCGTCGCCCTCGAGCAGAACTATCGCTCGACGCAGCCGATCCTCGACGTCACCAACACGCTCATCTCGCGCGCGCGGGAGCGCTTCACCAAGACGCTCTGGACGGTGCGTGGTGGCAGCGAGAAGCCCTGGCTCGTCACCGCGAAGGACGAGCACGAGCAGACGCGCTTCGTCGTCGACCGCATCCTCGAGCTCCACGAGCAGGGTACGCCGTTAGGTGAGATCGCCGTCCTCTTCCGTGCGGGCTATATGTCGGCCGACCTCGAGATCGAGCTCGCCAACCGGAAGATCCCCTTCGAGAAGTGGGGTGGCATCAAGTTCCTCGAGGCCGCGCACGTGAAGGACGTCCTCGCCTTCCTCCGCGTCCTCGACAATCCGCGCGACGAGGTGAGCTGGTACCGCATCCTCACGCTCCTTCCCGGCGTCGGGGACGTCACCGCCAGGCACGTCATAACGGCGATGCTCGCCCGCGCCTGGGACCCTGCTGCCCTCGCGGAGTTCACCCCACCCGCCCGCGCCCGCGCCGCTCACACGTCGCTCGTCGCGATGCTCCACGAGCTGCGCGAGTCGCCCTCGGCGGCTGCGCTCGAGGGCGCGCCCGGTGCACCCGATGAAGGCGCTGTCGCTCGCGACATCGCCCGCATCCGCGTGCTCTACGACGACATCCTCCGCGAGCGTTATGATCGCCCCGATCCGCGTCTCGCTGATCTCGACCAGCTCCAGGCGATCGCCGCCGGCTTTCCGAGCCGCGGCGCATTCCTCTCCGCCCTCGCCCTCGAACCCCCGTCCAGCACCCAGGACCTCGCCACCGGCGCCACGGACAGTGAGGACGACCACCTCATCCTCAGCACCGCGCACAGCTCCAAGGGCAAGGAATGGGACGCCGTCTTCCTCATCTGGGCGGTCGACGGCTGGTTCCCGTCGTCCCGCGCGTTAGGCGATGACGATGAGCTCGAGGAGGAACGCCGCCTGATGTACGTCGCAATGACCCGCGCCCGCAACGCGCTCGCGGTTGTCTATCCGCTCAATTCCTACGCGACTCCGCGCAGCGGCGACTACTCCATTGATCAGCTCTCGCGCTTTCTCGACCGCGGCGTTCGCGCGCACATGGACCGCGTCGTCCTCGGCCCACCCGCCCCCGACCCCGCCGACGTCCCGCCGCCACCTCAACAGCCGCTATTGGACCTGCGAGCCCTCCTCCGCGGCCGCTTCAGCTGAGAGCGGCGCGGAGGGCGTTCGGCGACTCGCGCCGGCACCAGTCGCCGACAGGTACGATCGGAGGGCGCCGTACGGGTCGTCCGGCCGCGATTTCGCCAGCTCGATCAGCCGCGTGACCGTCCGTCGCAGATCGCCGCCCTCCCGCCAGTACACGGCGTCGAACAACGACAGGTCGGTGAGGTATACCCGCCGCGCCAGCAGCGCCGCGTTGTCGAGTGGCACCCGCTCGAGGTAGCGCGGGCCCACCGTCCGCAGCTTCGGGCCTAACGTTTCAACGAGGTCGATCCGCGCCAGGCGGTACAGCGTGTCGCGCGCCGCCAGCCGCGCCGTCCGCGCCGCCCCACCGCCGCCCGGATGCGCCGCGAACGCGGAGTCGATCGAGTGGTAGAGCGACGCCCAGAAGGCGCCGAGCAGCTTCTCGTCCTCCCACCTCGCATCGGCCTGCTCAGCCGCACCAGTCGAACCCCGGCTCCGGAAGAACCAGGCAGCCCCTCGCGACCCGACGAAGTTCGCGAACGATTCGTTGAACACCGCCTGCCCCGGGGCATAGAAGGTGTTGTGGGTCAGCTCGTGAATCACCGTGTTCGCCAGCTCGATCGAGTCGCTGCCTAACGTCGTCGACAGGATCGGGTCGTTGAAGAAGCCGAGGGTGCTGAACGCCGACGCCGGCCGCAACGAGGTGTCGAACCCGTCAGCCTGCATCGCGTCGCGCGCCCGCTTCGCCGCGTCGTAGTCGAAGTAGCCCTTGTACGGAACGCGCCCGACAATCGGGAACCACCACGTGTATCGCGCCAGCCGGTCGCGATACGCTCCGGACAGCACCAGCACGAGCGTGTCGCGTCGCAGCTTGCTGTACATCGTGAAGCTGCGCCCGGTCCGGAGCTTCACCGAATCGTGTGCGAACGCGCGCGCGGCGAGCACGAGCTCGAGCTTCGACCTCGTCACCGGATCCGTCGCCTCGTCGTTGATGACGAAGCTGATCGACTGCCGCGCGGCCAGTATTCGCCCCTCTTCCCACGCCGCACGCAAGAGGTAGCGTCCCGTCGGAAACGCGAAGAGTAGCGCGAGCACGATCGCTGCCGCCCACCCGAGCGCGCGCGCGACGCGTTGCGGCCATCTCCTCGCCGGTCCCCCCGAGGCTTCGCTCAGGGCAACCGGAAGATCGCCAGCTGTGGCATCAGCGACGGCGGCAGCGCGCTGCCATCGCGCGCCGTCAGGTCGAGCGTCGTTCCAGTGCACCCCGACGTCCCGCCAGTCAGGAAATAGGACGACGTCCCCTGCAGCATCGTTTGCGTCGCCACTCCACTACAGCCCAGCTGGACCGTCGCGATCGGATTTGGCCGCGTCGGAAAAAGGCGCCCGAAAATCTGTCGCGTGTCCCGCGACGTGAACCGGTAGCGCGACGGCACCGCGCTTCGCGGCACGCCGTCGATGCTGTCGGTGTACGTCGCGATTCCAAAATCCCCGAAGAGCGCCGCAAACGGCTCGTCGGCCGCGGCCGAGACGTTGTCCGTCCCCCGCTTCGACGTCTCCACCAGCTGCCGGTAGATGCCTTCGCCCTTCTGGTCGCCGAGCCAGCGCAGGAACAGCCACGCCGCGCCACGCTCCTCGAGCGTGCCTAACGCGGTGAACGTCGTCACCGACTTCTGCCGCGGCGCCAGCAGGTAGTAGTACGCGTTATGAAAGTCCGGGTTGATGAACCCCTGCGACGAATCCGGAAAGAGCTGCGTCGCGATCGTGCGCCCCGACGGCGCCGGATACTTGGCCTCGTAGTACTTCGACCCCAGCTCCTCGGCGACGTGGCTCAACCCCTCGTTCAGCCACGTCGCCTCCGGCTGTCCGTGACGAACCAGCACGTGCTGGTTGTAGGAGATCATGTGCTGGAACTCGTGGATGAACGTCGCCGGCGTCTGCGTTTCCACCTGGCTCTTCCGGTGCGCGCAGCTGTACTGCGCCATCGAATCGGGAGTCACCGAGTAGAACACTTCCGCGCGGTTGGAGCCCGCCCCATTCGTCAGGTCGTACCCGAAGAAGTAGCCGGCGACGTACGCACCCGTCGTCACACACTCGGCGCGGCTCGTCAGCTTGTTGATCGTCTGCGAGAGCAGGACGATGATGTGGCCATTCCCATCGACGTCGGAGGGGAATCCGAATGCCGCGGTGTCGATCGGGTAGAGCACGTCGTCGAACAGCGTCCCGAACTTCGCGTACTCGCTCGGGCTGAACCCCGACGGCGCTCCCACGTCTTCGTACACGAGGACGCGAGCGCCCGTGTACCTGAGGCGTGCCGTGGTCTGCAGGAAGCAGCTGTTCTCGAGGCTCCCGAGCACATAGAAGTTTCGCACGCTGTCGGGTGCGGTCGCTGCCCTCGCCGCGCGCTCCGGGCCGGTCGTGAGCTGCTCCCCGCCCGGCAGCGTCGCCTCGACCGAGCGCAGGCGACTGTCGAACGCGTTCTGCCCCGTCGCCCGCGGCGTCTCCTCGTCGGTGAAGGCCGGCGCGAGCGTGAGCGCACCGCTGCCCGCCGTTAGGCGGAACGGCGTCGAATCCGGCACCGTTCCCTCCACCGGATATTGCGGAATCACGAGATAGCGCGCGGCCGCATCCTCGAACGCGGCGCTCGGCCGGGGAAAGCTCACGACCGCGCCCGACAGTGGCTCCAACTGAAAAGTGGATGCGAGCGGTGCACTCCGGGTCCCGCTCCCGGTCGGGATCATCGGGATGTCCGTTCGCGGCGCACCCTCGCTGAACGAACCGATGACCGCGTTCGCGCCACACTTCGCCAGCGAACCGTCTGGTCCCGCCACGCGCTCCGAGGAGCACGCCGCGACACTAACGGTGCCCGCGACGACCAGCAGCACGCGACCCCAGCGAACGGTCATGGATCTCCGGCGAAGACGAATTTGCAACGTACCGCCGACTCGCGGGAACGTTCCGGGCCGAACAATAGTGCGCGG
>JAICUE010000509.1 GCA_025936015.1 Gemmatimonadaceae bacterium | reverse complement strand
GCTTCGGTCGAGACGCGGGCATGGGTCACCGCGACCGCGGCCAGCTCGTCGTTGCGCAGGGCGACGACAAGCGGCAGGTGCCGGGCGGCGCTGCGCGACGTGTAGGCGATCAGTGCCTGCGACGCGCGCACGTCGATCGCGTCGGTGAACACGACGACGAGCGAGCGCTTGCGGTGGCGGGCGGCGAGGGTGCGGAAAGCGAGCGCGTAGTCAGGCTCGGCCATCGTCGCGACGGCGGGGACGAGCGCGTCGCGGATGCGCTGGAGCGTTGCGCGCCCCTTGCCCGGAGGGACCCAGGCGCGGATGTCATCGTCGAACACGATGCAGCCGACGCGGTCGCCATTCGAGAGCGCGACGTCGGCGAGGATGAGCGCCGAGCTGAGCGCGTGCTCGAAGCGTGAACGGTCGCCGGCGAGCTGCGTCATCAGGCGGCCGGCATCGATCGCGATCATCACCGTCTGCCCCTGCTCGACGGTGAACTCGCGGGCGATCAGCTTGTCGCGGCGGGCGCTCGCCTTCCAGTCGATCCGCCGCGGGTCGTCGCCTAACGCGTAGTCGCGGAGGCCGGCGAAGCTCATCCCCTCGCCGCGGCGCTTGATGTTGCGCGTCCCCGGGTCGCGGAGCCGCTGCTGCAGCGCGAGGAGCCGGAAGCGGCCGATCCCGGCGATCGATGGCGCGACGATCACCGAGTCGGCGAGCGCCCGGCCGGCGATCACCTCGTCGTTCACCGACGCGGCGTGCGGGTAGATCAGCGACCGCTCGATCAGCCCTAACGGTCCGGCGGCGCGGATCACGATCATCCCGAGCGGCCAGCGGCCGCGTTCGCGGCCGCGGACGGTGAAGGGAAAGACCGCCGTCCCGCCGCCGCGCGGGATCACCCGGACGTCGTGCCCGCGGGCGGCGGGCTGCTCGAGGGAAACGGGGAGCTCGTCGTACATCCGGAGCCGGAGCGGCGCGTCCCACGCACCCGTCACCCGCACCTCGCCCTCGACGCTGTCGCCGATGCCGACCGTCGGCGGCAGCTCGCGCTCGACGCGAAGGTCGCGCGCGGCCGGGAGCGCCAGCGCGTCGAAGATCAGCGCGATGACGAGCGCGGCGATCACCGCCAGCGCCGCGACCCATCCCCAGCCGTAGACGGTCAGCAGCCAGACCGGCGACAGCAGCACGACCACCTCGGCCAGGCGGCGCGTCGGGTGGTAGCGGAACCGCTGCCGAAGACCGGCAACCAGCCTCATGCCGCGAGCCTCACGCGCCGTGCCTAACGGTCGGGGTCGCGTGACACGCTTCGTGCGCTCTGCTCCAGCCCGTCACTGCGGCGCCTTCACCCTGCCTAACGTGGCGAGCAGGACGTCGTCGGCGGTGCGACCCTCGACCTCGAGCTCGGGAGCGACGAGGACGCGGTGGCGGAGCACGGCCAGCGCGTAGTCCTTCACGTCGTCAGGGGTGACGAAGTCGCGGCCGGCGAGCAGGGCCGCCGCCCGGCCGGCCCGGAAGAGCGCCACCGAGGCGCGCGGGCTGCCGCCTAACGTCAGCGCCGGGTCGTCGCGGGTGGCGCGGACGATGTTCGCCACGTACTCGCGCACCTCGGGCGCGACCCGGACGTTGTCGACCGCGCCGCGCAAGGCGCGGCACTGCGCCTCGTCGAGCACCGGCGCCGGCGTCGCGTCGGCAGTGCGCTCGGCGTCGAAGCCGCCGGCATAGGCATCGAGCATCTTCAGCTCGGCTTCCTTCGCCGGATAGCCGACGCGGATCTTGAGGAGGAAGCGATCGAGCTGCGCCTCGGGGAGGGGGAAGGTCCCCTCGTACTCGACCGGGTTCTGCGTCGCGAAGACGGTGAAGAGGTCGCCTAACGCGTGGGGGGTGCCGTCGACCGTGACCTGGCGCTCGGCCATCGCCTCGAGCAGCGCGGCCTGCGTCTTCGCCGGCGCGCGGTTGATCTCGTCGGCGAGGAGGAGGTCGGTGAACACCGGACCGGCGCGGAACTCGAAGCCGCGCGCCGCGTCGCGGATGAT
>JAICUE010000413.1 GCA_025936015.1 Gemmatimonadaceae bacterium | reverse complement strand
TTGGTGTTCACGAACCTCACCCAGGACCACCTCGACTTCCACGGGACGATGGACGCCTACTTCGCCGCGAAGCGCGCGCTGTTCGACCAGGCGGATATCGCGGTCGTGAATGCCGACGACGAGTGGGGGAGGCGGCTGGCCGCCCGGATGCCCGAGGCGATCACGTTCTCGGGTGACGACGACCTCGGCGCCGAGTTGCGGCTGCGGGGCCGCTTCAACCGCGAGAACGCGGCCGGTGCAGTGGCAGCGGCGCGCGCCGTCGGGATCGAGGAGGACGCGATCCGGCAGGGGCTCGAGTCCGTCACGGGCGTGCCCGGCCGCTTCGAGTCAGTCGAGGCGGGCCAGCCGTTCAGCGTGATCGTCGACTACGCCCACACGCCGGACTCGCTCGACAACGTGCTGCGCGCTGCGCGTGAGCTCGGCCCCGGGAGGCTGACGGTGGTCTTCGGCGCGGGCGGCGACCGCGACCGCGAGAAGCGGCCGCTGATGGGGCGCGTCGCCGCTGCGCGGGCAGATCGAGCGATCGTCACGACCGACAACCCGCGCAACGAGGACCCGCGGGCGATCGCCGAAGAGGTGGCGGCGGGGCAGCTGGAGATCGTCGTCGACCGCCGCGCCGCGATCGAGGAGGCGCTGTCCGACGCGGGTCACGGCGACGTCGTCGTGATCGCCGGCAAAGGGGCCGACACCGAGATGGAGATCGCGGGGCAGTTCGTTCCGTTCGACGACCGCGTCGTCGCACGTGAGGTGCTCGCCCGGTGATCCCGATCGAGCTCGACGTCCTCGAGCCGCTGGGCCGACTGATCGCGCGGCCGTGGGCAGATGCCGTCACCGGCCTCCAGATCGACTCTCGCCGCATTTCCGAGGGCGACCTCTTCGTCGCGGTCGGCGGCGGCAGCGACTTCGTCGAGCATGCGCTCGCGCGCGGCGCGGCGGCTGCGCTGGTCCCGACCGACGCGCACGCCGCGCTCGCGTCCGTGGCGGGAACCGTGCGCGACCGTTCGAACGCGCGGCTCGTCGCGATCACCGGCTCGACCGGCAAGACCTCGACGAAGGACATCCTCTACGCGATCTGCGCGCCGCAGGCGAAGACGATCGCGAACGAGGGCAACTACAACAACGAGCTCGGTGTCCCGCTCACGCTGGCGCGGCTCGAGCCGGACACCGAGATCTGCATCACAGAGCTCGGTATGCGCGGTCTCGGGCAGATCGCGTACCTCGCGTCGTTCACGAAGCCGGACATCGGCGTGATCACCAACGTCGGACCGGTACACCTCGAGCTCGTGGAGACGATCGAGAACGTGGCGAAGGCGAAGGCCGAGCTTCTCGCCGCACTGCCGGCGGGCGGCGTCGCCGTCATCCCCGACGAGCCACTGCTCGACCCGCACCTCGACCGCGCGGACATCACCGTCGAGCGCGTCGACCTCGGCGCACCGCTGCCGTTCGCCACGAGCTACGCCGCGAGGCACCAGCTCGCGAACACGCGCTTCGCCGTCGCGGCTGCGCGACACCTCGGGATCGCACTGCCGGACGGCGAGCTCCATGTCGAGTTCTCGAAGCTGCGCGAAGAGGAACGCGAGCTGCCCGGCGGTGGGCTGCTCTTGAACGACTGCTACAACGCGAACCCCGTCTCGATGCGCGCGGCGCTCGAGCACTTGACCGAGCGCGCGTACGGGCGCAGGCGCGTTGCGGTGCTGGGCGAGATGGCCGAGCTCGGCGACGGCGCTCCGGCCTACCACGAGGAGATAGGGGTGCTCGTGCGGGAGCTCGGGATCGAGCACGTGATCGCGGTCGGCGGGCTCGCGCGCGCCTACGGAGGCGAGTGGGTCGCCGACGCGCTCGGCGCGGCCGAGCACCTTCGCGCCGCGCTCCGCCCGGGCGACGTCGTGCTGGTCAAGGGCTCGCGCTCGGTGGGACTCGAGGTCGTCGCGGAGAACTTGGAGCGCTGATGGCACGCGTCCTCGTAGCGGCGGTCGTGGCGATGATCATCGCGATCCTGAGCGGCCCGACCTTCATCGCGTTCCAGCGCAAGAACGAGTTCGGGCAGCACATCCGCGAAGAGGGCCCGCAGACCCACTTCGCGAAGCAGGGCACGCCGACCATGGGCGGCCTCCTGATCCTGCTCGCGGCCGCGATCGCGTTCCTGCCGCTGTCCGACTACACCCTGCCGGCGCTGACCGTGTTCGGCACGTCTGTCGCCTGCGGCGCGGTCGGGTTTCTCGACGACTTCATCAAGCTGCGCCACAAGCGGTCGCTCGGTCTGCGGGGCCGCTGGAAGATGTTGATGCTGCTCGGGATCACCGCCGCGGTCGGCGTCGCCGCGCACCACCAGCACCTCTCGCACCACGTCTACGTGCCCGTGGCGAACTTCTCGATCCCGCTCGGGCCGGTGTGGTACGGGCTGCTGTTCCTGATCATCGCCGGCGCCGTGAACGGGGTGAACCTGACGGACGGTGTCGACGGGCTCGCGGCCGGGACGTCGATCATCGCGCTCGCGACGTTGACCGCGATGGCGGTGACGATCTTCATTCGCTCGGGTCACCCGCGCATCCAGAACCGCCTCGATGTCGCCTTCATCGGCGCGGCGCTGATCGGCGCGGCGATCGGCTTCCTCTGGTTCAACGCGTTCCCGGCCGAGGTGTTCTTGGGCGATACCGGTGCGTTCGCGCTCGGGGGCGCCATCGCTGCGATGGCGATCATGATGAAGGTGGAGCTGCTGCTGCTGCTCGTCGGCGGGATCTTCGCGATCACCTCGCTCTCGGTGATCCTGCAGGTTGCGAGCTTCAAGTACTGGGGGCGGCGCATCTTCCTGATGGCGCCGCTGCAGCATCACTTCGAGATGAAGGCGTGGTCCGAGACGAAGATCATGGTGCGCTTCTGGATCGTCACGGCGATCCTCTGCGCCACCGGGTTCGCGCTCTTCTACAAGTACTTCCTGCAGTTCCGCGGCGTATGAAAGTGCTGATGTACGGCGCGGCGCGCTCGGGCCGCGCCGTCACCGGTCGGCTGGAGGGCGCGGTGCTCGTCGATCGGTCGCTCGGAAACGA
>JAICUE010000138.1 GCA_025936015.1 Gemmatimonadaceae bacterium | reverse complement strand
TCCATCCGGCCCGCTGCCTGACGTCGCCGGTTGCGGACGACTACTTCGTTCCCGCCGCGGGCGTTGTCGGATGGTCGAGGACGATGAAGCGGACATCGTCGGTCGAGACCTGACGCAGCCAGTCGGTCAGGTCGGTGATCCTCTCCTTCGGCAGTACACCCTTCTTGCCGACGAGCCGGCGCGAGATGACCAGCTCGCGACCGTTCTGCGCGTACTTCGATTCGTAGAGCCCGAAGGGCCCGTCGACCTTCACGTCGTGCGGGACGCGCGCCGTCCATCCTTCGGGGAGCGTCACGCGGTACTCGTTGAACGTCGTCAGCGGGCCGATGACGTCGGCGACGTCGATCGGGAAGACGCGTTCGCCGCGGGACTCGAGGTTGTTCACCATGTTCTCCGCCCAGCCGCTGAGCGACGCGAACGGGATGGAGAGGATGTCGGTGTCACCCGACCGCTTCGACGCCGAGCCGTTATGGATCAGCATCGAGATCTTCGGCTCGGCCTGCAGGTCCTTGCCGTCGAATCCGACGAGGCTGTCGCCGCTCGCCCCGCGGAAGAAGCCGGTGGCGATCGCCCGCGACGCTTCGACGCGGTGGATCGAGTCGATCGGCGAGGAGAAGGGGCCGCGGAGCGCGTACTGGCGCGTCCCGGTCGCCTTCTCCCAGTAGCGGCCGTTGAACTTCCCGTCGGGTGAAAGCGTGCCGACCAGGTGAAGCTCGGCAGCGTTATGATCGATCGAATCCTCGGGGAGGCGAACCTCCTCGGTCACGCCGTCGTCGTGGACGACGAGCCCGAACGCGCCCTGCTCGCTCGATGGCAGCGCGCCGACCGGCGTCAGCTCGGACGTGAGGTCGAGGAAGAGATAGTGGCCGTCGGGCCGCTTGACCGCGGCGATCTCGTGATCGAACTGGTCGATCGCCGGCATCGTCGAATCGGCGCTGCCCCCGGAGTTGAGCAGCACCGGATACGCCGTGTAGCCTAACGCGCGGGCGAGCGCGACGAACGTCGTCGCCTTGTCCTTGCAGTCGCCGTACTTCGTCGCGAACACCTCGGCGGGAGTCCGTGGCTGGTAACCGCCGATGCCGAGTGCGACCGAGACGTAGCGAACGTCCTGGGCGACCCAGCGGTGAATCGCCCGGAGCGAGTCGTCGGCGGTGTGGGCCTTCGCCACCATCGTGTCGAGCGAGTGGCGGATGTCGGCGGTGATCCCGTAGCGGTCGTGCGCGAGCCCGGCGTACCACTTCCCGATCGTCGACCACTCGATCGGCGCCGACACCGCGACGCTGGCGTAGATGTCGTTCGAGTCGGCGGCGAAGGGCTCCGGGCGAATGAGCGGCTGGTCCTTCGTCGCCCAGGTGTAGACGCGCCGGCCGTTCGATTCCTTCGTCGTCCGCGCGAAGTGGATCGCCCGCTCCTTTATGTGGGGCGTCATCGACGCGGGGAGATCGAGCATGTAGCGCGAGCGGCGCGTCGTGTGCCCCGTCGTCACGCTCCATCCATCGAAGAAGTCGCCGGGGAGGTACGGCTTGAGCCGCTCCCGGGTGTAGCTCCAGTCGACGAGAGTGCCCGGCGCAACGCCGGTGAGGGAATAGCGGAGCACCTTCCGTTTCTCGTACACCGGATTCACCGTCGATGCCGCGACGTCCGACTTCTGCTCGATCGCCGGCTTCGCCGAAACGACCTGCCCATTCGGCTTGACGACGCGAATCCAGTTGATCGTCAGCTTCTCGCGCTCGGGGTTGTACGAGAACGATTGCTCGGCCCAGTTGTCGGCCGCGTCTTCCTTCAGTATCTGGATGACCTGGCGATACGTCGCGGTGCCGCGCCCATCGGCCTCATAGCGGACGACGCCGTCATCGAGCAGGTAGACGAACGATTCGTCCGGATAATCCGCCGCCTTCACGGCGAGGGAATAAATGGTGTCGTTGCGGACCGAGGGATCACCCTTCGGCGTGATCTTCGGCGCCTGTGCGGTGAGGGGGGCGGCGACGATCAGGAAAGTCAGGCCGGCGAGGAGGGATGCCGACGCGTATCGCGTGTGAAACATGCGCTACCAGCGAAAGAGGGACGCCAAACATTCCTCGCCGTCCTCTCGCCGTCAACCACGAAAAATCTGCCGCCGCCTTACGACCGCGCGAACGGGCTAGCCCACGCCGATATCCGCTAGATACGTTAGACGTTCTTCACTTTTTTCTCTGGCACGGATTCGCCGAATGGCTCTCCTTCGCTCGATCTTCGCCGCTGCATCGGTCGCGGCGCCCCTCGCACTGGCCGCGCAGCAACCCGTCCGCGCCGCGGACACGTCGATCACCGTGGACGCGATCTTCCGGCGCGGCGAGTTCCGCAGCGCGCCGCTGCCGAGCGTGCATTGGCTGAAGGACGGGAAGTCGTACCTCGATCTCGCGCAGGACGCCGCGGGGGGCGCCGACATCGTTCGCGTCGACGTGGTCACGGGTCAGAGCCGCGTGATCGCCGATGCAAAATCGATCGTCGACGAAGCGGGCAAGCCGATCGAGATCGAGGACATCTCGCTCTCCGACGACGAGAGCAAGGCGCTGCTCTTCCACAACTCGGTCCCGGTCTGGCGCGCGAACACTCGCGGCGTCTTTCACGTCCTCGACTTCACGACCGGCAGGATCATCGCCGTCGGACACACCACTGACCGCAACGCGGCGCCGCCGGACACGACCAGGCAGCCGGCGTTAGGCAGGAAGAACGACCCGAGCTTTCTCGCCCCGCCGCTGAGGACCGGCTTGCAGATGTTCGCCAAGTTCTCCCCCGATGGAAAGCAGGTCGCGTTCGTCAGTGACAACGATCTCTACGTGACGACGCTCGCGACCGGGGCGACGAAGCGCCTGACGACCGACGGCTCGGCCGACATCATCAATGGCACGACGGACTGGGCGTACGAGGAGGAGCTCGATCTCCGCGATGCGTTCCGCTGGAGCCCCGACTCGAAGCGACTCGCGTACTGGAGATTCGACCAGTCGGCGGTGCCGGCGTTCCCGATGGTCAACGAGCTCACGCTCTATCCGACGGTGTCGGTGCTGCGCTATCCGAAGGCCGGGCAGGGGAACAGCCGCGTGAAGGTCGGCGTGATGGACATCGCCACGACGAAGACGACCTGGATGCAAACGGGATCGGACACCGGCATCTACATCCCGCGAATGGAGTGGGCAGGGAACGACAGCCTCGCGATCGAGCGGCTGCCGCGGAAGCAGAACAGGATGGACATGCTGATGGCGAGCGCGGCGACGGGACGGGTGCGGACGATCTTCAGCGACAGCGACTCCGCGTACGTCGACGTGCAGGACGTCTCGCTGATCAATGGAAACCACCAGCTGCTCTGGCTCTCCGACGAGAGCGGCTGGCGGCAGATCTTCCTCTACGATCGCTCGGGAAAGCAGTCGCGCCAGCTCACGCAGGACGGGATGGACGTCATCGGAATCGTCGGCGTGGACGAAGCGCGTGGCGAGGTGTACTTCGTCGCGGCCGCGCCCGATCCGACGCAGCGCCAGGTGTACGCGGCCTCGCTGACGAAATCGGCGGTGCGGCGGGTGACTCAGCAGCGAGGCAGCCACACGCTGACCATCGCTCCGGGCGCACGCTACGCCGTCGACTACTTCTCGACCGCCAACTCGCCGATGACCGCGACGTTGTACGAGCTGCCGTCGTTCACGCAGCGTCGCGTGATGGCGGATAACGCCGGGCTGGCGGCGAAACTGTCGGCGACTGGCGTTCGCACCGAGTTCTTCAGGATGCCGATGCCTGACGGCACGAAGCTCGACGCGATGCGCATCGTCGCGGCGAACTTCGACAGCACGGTGAAGCATCCGGTGTTGATGTACGTCTACGGCGGACCGGCGGCGCCGACGGTGAACGACTCGTGGGGCGGTTCGCGCGAGCTCTGGCACATGCTCCTCGCGCAGCGCGGCTACGTCGTCGTCAGCGTCGACAATCGCGGCGCGGCCTGGCGCGGGCGCGACTTCCGCAAGATCACCGAGCACCACCTCGGCAGGTACGAGTCGCGCGACCAGATCGACGCGGCGAAGTGGCTTGGCACGCAGCGGTGGGTCGACGCGTCGCGGATCGGGATCTGGGGATGGAGCTACGGCGGCTACATGACCGCGCTGACGACGGCGTTAGGCGGGAACGTGTTCAAGCTCGGGCTCTGCGTCGCGCCGGTGACCGACTGGCGGCTCTACGACACGATCTACACCGAGCGGCTGATGTGGACCCCGCAGGAGAACGCGGCCGGCTACGAGGAATCGGCGCCGCAGAACCACGTTGCCGGACTCACCGCGCGCTTCATGCTCGTTTACGGAACCGGCGACGACAACGTGCATCCGCAGAACTCGGTGCAGCTCGCCAACAAGCTCGAGGCGGCGGGCAAGCCCTTCCAGATGCTGCTCTATCCGAACCGGACGCACTCGATCTCCGGGGGAAACACGCAGGTGCACCTGTTCGACTCGTTCACGCGCTTCGTGCTCGAGAACCTGTGAGGCGCGCACTCGGCTCCATCGCGGTCATCGGCGCGCTCGCGTGCGCCGGTGTGCTCGCCCCGGCCCCGATTGCCGCGCAGACGATGGTCGAGGTCCCGGTCCCGGTGTCCAAGGCGCTCCCACGCACGCGGGCGGAGCGAACGAACTACCTCGAGACCTCGACGCTCGCCGACGTCAACGCCTTCATCGATTCACTCGGGCTGGCCGATCTCCACTATACGCTCGGGCTGTTCGGCCGCAGTCCGGAGGGACGGTGGATCACGTACATCGTCGCGTCGCGACCCGCGGTGGCCAATCCAGCGGAAGCGCGGCGGCTGAACCGTCCCATCGTCTACGTCCAGGCGAACATCCACGCCGGTGAGGTGGAGGGGAAGGAAGCACTGCTCGCACTGGTGCGCGACCTGCTGGCCGATCCGAAGCCTAACGTTCTCGATTCGATCGTGCTCGTCGCGGTTCCGATGTACAATACCGACGGCAACGAGAAGTTCGCGCCGCAGGCCGTGAATCGACCCGAACAGAACGGGCCGGAGATGGTCGGCCAGCGGCCTAACGGTCAGGGACTGGACCTCAATCGCGACTACGTCAAGGGCGAGGCGCCGGAGACGCGAACGTCGTTCCTCGCGCTCGAACGATGGAACCCGGACCTGTTCGTCGACTTGCACACCACCGACGGGAGCTTTCACGGCTACGCGCTGACCTACGCGCCACCGCTCGCGCCGGTCGGGATCGCTGGAGCGTTCGTCCGCGACTCGCTGCTCCCGATCCTCCGCGAGCGGATGCGCAGCCGCGACGGCTTCGAGACATTCGACTACGGAAACTTCGACGTCGAGGACGCGGGCTACCGAGGGGGCTTCGCCGGCGCCGGTCGCGCGGCCGGCGACACCGCCGTGCACGCATGGGAGACTTACGACCACCGTCCGCGCTACGGCGTGAACTACGTCGGCATCCGCGGACGTGCCGCGATCCTCAGCGAGGCGTTCTCGCACGATCCATTCGAGCGGCGCGTGAAGTCGACCTACGCGTTCGTGCACGAGATTCTTTCGCTCGCCGCGGAACGGCGCGCATCGTTCCGGCGCCTCGCTCGCGCGCAGGGGCCAAAGCCGGGCTCGATGCTGGCGATCCGTTCGCACATGACGCGCACCCCGTATCGCGGTCCCGTCATCGTCGAGGACATGGAGCGTCTTGCCGATACGACGGTGCTCACGCAGCCAGGCGTTCCGCGCGGCATGCGACGCACCGGCCACTACCGCACGGTGCAGCTCGACGTCTACGATCGCTTCGACCCGGAATACTCGATCCCCGTTCCGGCGGTGTACGCCATCCCACCCGATCGCGATGACATCGTGCGCGCGCTGCGATTGCATGGCATCGCTGTCGACCGCACGGGCGCCGCGGTGCGCGCATCGGTCGTCTCGTTTTCCATCGATTCCATCGCGCACGCGAAGCGAACCTTCCAGGGACACAACGAGACGACGCTGCACGGGCGCTGGTCGGGCGCGCACGCCGCGTCGCTCCCCATCGGCACGTACCTCGTCGCGACGTCGCAACCACTCGGTGCCCTCGCGGTCTATCTGCTCGAGCCGGAGAGCGACGACGGGCTCGTGACCTGGAACACGCTCGACGGAATTCTTCACGACGGCGCGGAATTTCCGGTGCTCCGCGTCCCGACTGCACCCGCGGTCGTTCGTCGAGCGGTGCCGTGAGCGTGACACCGTGGTCCGCTGACGGGGCGCGCTGCGCCCCTCTATATTCCGCTGCTTCCCGCGTCGCGCTTGGCGAGTCGCGACCGTGATCCATTCGAGGAGCCATGCTTCGTAACGCTCTGCTCTACCTTTCCAGCCAGCCGACGGTCTTCAAGTTCGTCCGGAACAACGGCATCGCGAAGAAGTTCGCCCGGCGATTCGTCGCTGGGGAGACGGCGGAGGAAGCGCTCGACGCGGTCCGCGCGCTCAACGCGAAGGGAATCACCGCGTCGCTCGACCTCCTCGGCGAGAGCGTCCACAACGAAGCTGAAGCGCGGGCATCAGGGCGTGACTATATCCGCCTGCTCGACAGGATTCGCGAGAACAATCTCGACGCGAACGTGTCGGTGAAGCTCACCGCGATGGGGCTCGACATCTCCGAGGAGCTCTGCATCTCGATCATGCACGAGGTGCTCGACCGGGCGCGGCAGCATCACACCTTCGTGCGGCTCGACATGGAAGGGAGCGCGTACACCGACCGCACGCTGTCGATCTTCTACGACCGGCTGTATCCGGCGTATCCGGAGAACGTCGGCATCGTGCTCCAGAGCGCGCTGCACCGTACCGACGCCGACGTCGCACGCGCGAACCAGGCGCGATG
>JAICUE010000275.1 GCA_025936015.1 Gemmatimonadaceae bacterium | reverse complement strand
GCGACCAACCGGAAGACGGCGGCGCTGATCTACGCGCTGGCGATCCTCTATCCGATTCATCGCACGCTCGGGGTCAACGTGAGCTTCGGCGACCCGATTGTCGCATTGCTCGCGGGCCAGGTGCTGTTCGGCTTCGTGACGGGGCGCGTGCCGATCCCGCCGTTCGTGCCGTATCTCGGGATGCTCGCGCTGACGGTGGTGGCGTCGCTGCTGGTGAACGCGATCCTGCCTAACGCATACTTCGTGGCCGCGGACGGCGTGACCGAGGCGATCAAGCTGCTCGCTGTCGTGCTGTGGCTGTTCGCGACCTTCTGGCTGCTGCGTATCGACACCCAGCGCCGGTTCCTCAAGTTCGCGACGACGTCGGTCGCGGTCGCGTCCCTCTGGTCGCTGTTCACGGTCTACGAGAACGTCTTTCATGGAGCGCACCGGCTGTCGGGACCGTTCGAGAACGCGAACATCTACGGGAACTATCTCGTCCTCAATGTCGCGCTCGCGTTCGGGGTGAGCCACCTGTTGCAGGTGGATCCGCACGGGCGCATCGCTGGCGGATCGCCGCGCCTCCGACGTTATCGCTCGCCGCTGCTGATGCTCGCGCAGCTCGTGCTGCTGCTCGGGATCTTCTCCACCGGCTCGCGGGGGACGCTGCTCGCCTACGCCACCGTCCTGATCATCTGCGCGCGGTTCTGGATCCCGCGACGGATCGTGTTCAGCCGGCTTCTCATCGGCGCAGCGGGGCTGACGCTGACCGGCGCGACGATGGTCTGGTACTTCTCGCAGCATCCCTTCCTCGTCACGCGGATCGAGCGCACCGGCGACAACGAACGAAGCGTCGACGACCGCCTCGCGCTCTGGGCCGCGGCGCGCGACGCCTTCTACACCCATCCCGGGATCGGAATCGGCTACGGGCAGTTCCGCTACTATGCGAGCCTGACACATGGCACCGTCGAGAAGGTCACCCATGAGACCTATCTCTCCTTCGCGGCGGAGCTCGGGCTGATCGGGTTGATCCTCTGGGTGGCGATGATGGCGGCGGTGCTGCTGTCGGCGCTGCGCTGGCGCCTGACGATCGGCGATGGACTCTCGACGATCGCGTTCGCATTCGTCGCCGCGTCGTGCATCCAGGCATTCTTCAACAACGTCGACCAGTTTCGCAGCCTCTGGATCGCGATCGGTCTCGTCGCGGCGATCGGAACGGCGCGGAAGCGGGAGCGTGCCCGATGACCACGCTCGCTCCGGCGCAGCGCCTGCTCGACGCGCTGCACGCCCGCGACATCGCGTACTGTCACTGGAAGAGCAACGAGCACCTGCTCGCCGGCCTCTCCGGCGACACCGATCTCGACATGCTGTTCGACCGGCGCCAGTACACGGAGGTCACCGTCGTGCTCGCGGAGTGTGGATTCCGGCGGTTCGATGCGTCGCCCCGCACACGGTATCCGGCGATCGAGGATCACATCGCCTGGGATTGCGAGAGCGGGCGCCTCGTTCACTGCCACACGCATTTTCAGCTCGTCGCCGGCGAGCCGCATCTCAAGGGGTATCGCCTCCCGTGGGAAGCGCAGTGTCTCGCGACGCGACAGTGGAACGATGAAGCTGGCGCATACGTCGCCGATCCGAACCTCGAGCTGCTGATGCTGCTCGTTCGTTACGCGACGAAGCTGCGGATCCGCGATCGCGCGCTGCATACCGCTGGACGACGCTACCCGAGCGCGGCGTTCGAGCGCGAATATGTCTGGCTGCTCGCCCGGATCGATCGAGAACGCACCATCGCCCTGTGCCGCACGCTCCTCGGTGACGGCGCGGTGAACGCCTACACCGATCTCATCACGCCGCCGGTAACGCCGGCGCGGCTGCTGCGCTTCCGGCACGCTGCGCGCGATGCGCTCGCCCGCTTCCGCTCGCACGGCGTGGTCGCCGGACGGCTGACGCGCTGGACGCGCGAGATCGCCTGGCTCGCCGGTGGTGTGAACCGCCGCTACCTCGGGTTGCGGAGCACGCGCCCGCTGCGCCGAACGAGCCCCTCGGGCGGGCTCCTCATCGCCGTCGTCGGGTGCGACGGCTCGGGGAAGTCCACCCTCACCCAGTCCCTTGCCTCGACGTTAGGCAGGAAGCTCGATGTCTGCCGCGTGTACTTCGGCAGCGGCGACGGTGCGACGTCACCGCTGCGGTGGCCGCTCAAGGTCGCGCGCGCGGCAGTCGTCCGCGCGGGGCTGCTCCGTGCGCATGGCTCCGCGGGTGAGCGCGGCGAGCAGTCACGTGAACACAGCGGTGAGGCGGCGCGGCTGCGAGCGGAGCTGTTGCGCGCGGCGCGAATCGTCTGGGCACTCGTGCTCTCGTTCGAGAAGCGCGGGCGACTCGACCAGGCCTGGCGGGCACGCGATCGGGGGATGATCGTGATCGCCGACCGCTATCCGCAGCTGCAGCTCGCCGGCTTCAACGACGGTCCATTGCTCGCCGACCTCGTTCGCTCGCGCAGCAGCATTCTTCGCCGCCTGGCGGAGTGGGAGTCCGCGCCCTACCGGCGTGCGGATGCGCAGCCGCCCGACATCGTCGTTCGTCTCGACGTGAGTGCCGACGTCGCCGAGCGGCGGAAGCCGGAGACGGGGCGTCGCGAGATCGAGCGGCGCGTGAATGCCGTGCGCTCCCTCCGCTATCGCGAGGGCGCCGCCGTAGTCGACGTCAACGCCGATCGCCCCGCTGCCGAAGTCTTTCGGCAAGTGCGGACAGCGATATGGCACAACCTCTAGCCGGCGAGCTGCGCGAGCCGGCGAGCGGGACGATCGTCGAGTTCATCGGGCTTCCCGGATCGGGGAAGTCCACGATCGCGCACGCGCTCGCCGAATTGCTGCGAACGCGGGGTTTCGTCGTTTCGGAGCCGACGTGGCACAACGACCATGCGTCGCGACCTACAGTGCGCACGCTGCGGAAGGCGTCGCTCGCGGTCGCCGCCGCGGTGAGGGACCCATTGCTCGCCGGCAGCCTCCTGCGCTCGCTCGCGCGGTCGCGACAGCCGACGCGACGCGAGCTGCTGCAGCTGGCGATCAACGCGCTGTATCTCGGCGAGACGACCAGGGATTGCAGCGGATCGTCGGGGTTCCATGTCTTCGATCAGGGGATGCTGCAGCAACTCTGGTCGGTGCTGTACCGCGCGGGCGATGGTAACAACGCGGAGCGCTATTACTCCGACCAGCTCCGCGGCCGCGATGCGCCGACGCGGGTGGTGATGATCGACACGCCGTTAGGCGCGGTCCAGCGGAGGCTGCTCGCGCGAACTGGCGGCGCGAGCCGATTCGAGCGCCATCTCCTCGCGACGGGTCCTCAGGCAGTCCTCGATCGCGCGATGTTCGCGCAACGCCGCGTCGAAGCGCTGGCGAATGCGCTGCATGCCGCCGGGAGCGCCAGGATCATGCGGGTGAGCGGCGCCGGGGACCTGCCGGTCCGCCACGCGGCCCGGGCGATCGGCGACTGGCTGACGAGCTGAGTCTTCACCGGCACCGCACCGTTGGAACAAACGAGGGGCCCGCGCCTAACGCGCGGGCCCCTCGTTCATTTCAGCCGGTCAGTGACAGTGCACGTAGCCGGCGTCGGTGAAATAGTGCTTCGGGCCGGGTATGCTGATGAACTGCCAGGTGGCGCCGTCCGGCTCGAGCGTCAGCTTGAGGACGCCATAGGTATCGTAGCCCTGGATGATCGTATGCGTTCCCCAGTAGTCGGGTGGCCCCTGCTCGGCCCCGCCGGCGCCGTCGATGATCTCGATCATCCCGTTCACCTTGTCGGTGTTCAGGTTTGCGTCGACGGGCTCGAACCGCTCGTACTCGTGGATGTGGGCGTTGATGATCATCTCGGCGTGCGCGTCGATGAATGGTTGCCAGATGTCCTTTTCGGACCCGCGGACACCACCGCCGACGGAGTACATGTACGGCCGGTGCCAGAGCCCGAGCGTGCAGGCGCTGGGATGCGCGGCAAGATCAGCGCGCAGCCACTGCCCCTGTTCGCTCGTCGGCGAGTAGTCGAGGTTGTCGTTGAGCACCACCACGTGCCAGCCTCCGAGGTCGAAGCTGTACCACCCCTTGTCACGCACGGCGGCGCGATCGCCGAAATAATCGAAGTAGGCTGTGGCCGTTCCGGTGTCATACTCGTGATTGCCCAGTACGGGCATCGTCATCGGCTTGAGGTGGCCCCAGGTCGGATCGTAGCAGTTCGCGTAATCGGCCGCCGTGCCGTTAGGGTACGCAAGGTCGCCGATTGCCATCACGGTGCCGCCGACCGAGTCGATGATCGCCGCGGTCTGCGACGCACGCTTCAGCTTCCCGCCGCACTCGGCGATGTCGCCGGCACCGATCAGTATCGCTGCCTGCGCGCTGAACGGCGCGACGTAGACAGTGAGCGTGTCGAAGCTGGTCGCGTTGCCAGCATCGGTGACCGAGACGGTCACGCGATAGCGACCGGCCGCCGAGTATGGATGACTGGTGACGATACGCACCGATGTGTCGGCCGCGGATCCCGTCGAATCCGCTGAGCCATCGCCCCAGTCGACCGACCACGGGAACGGGCCGTCGTTGCCAGGATCGCTGAAGCGCGCCCCGAGCAGGTTGTACGTACCACCCGGCGCGACTTTCATGTCGGCGCCGGCGACCACGGTCGGTGCAATGTTC
>JAICUE010000484.1 GCA_025936015.1 Gemmatimonadaceae bacterium | reverse complement strand
TTGCCTTCACCGAGAACGGCCGCCGCGCGAACCTCATCGGCGATCTCGTCGAAAGCGGCATGGTCGGAATCAACACCTTCGCCATCAGCGGCGCCGACACCCCGTTCGGCGGGGTCAAGGATTCAGGCTTTGGGAGCGAGGGCGGCAAGGAAGGCCTGGAGAGCTACCAAGTCGTGAAGGCGGTTCACCAGGCCTGAGCCACGGACCGCCGCGTCACGGCCGCGTCCCAAGCGTTCGCTTACGTCATTCCGTGGGCGGCCGGAATCGGCGAAGCTGCGCCTGCGGGTTGTGCCAGCAGGGATTCTTCGCCCTCGCCCGCCTCGAAGCGTGCGAGCAAGGCATCGGGATCGTACATTACGCCGACCGGATTTGCGGCGTACGCAGGCGTTCTCATCAGCGCTGTCGCCTGCTGCACTGTTCCACAGTCCACCTGGAACTCCATTCGGTTGCCATCCGGGTCAGCGTAATAAAGCGACAGCGTGGTCCCATGATGGACGGGCCAATAGGATTCGATGCCGGCGCGCTTAAGGCGCTTATAGGTATCGAGCAGATCACCGACGCTTCCGTAAGTGTAGGCGACATGATTCACCCCGATCTCGCCACGGTCGTCCGGTGATTTTCCGCCGGGTTTCAGCACGTCGAGATTCGCGAACGCAAATCGATGGTGCTCGTCATCGTAAGTGAGAAACGCGAGGGCGGGATTCTCGTAGACGACGTCCGCTTCGAACACATCGCGGTACCACGCGATCATCTCCTCGAACCGTCGCGTCATATAGACTACGTGAGCGAACTTGACCGGCTTCACCATGTTTGCCTCCCCTCGGCGCTCGACAGTCCGTGGACCGAGCTTCGTAACATCTCAGAGCAGAGAAGTCCCAATATAGTGACGTGACGATGCCATCCCGCTAACGCCCCGCCCATGACGACACGCACCGGCGGACGCATCCTCGTCGACCAGCTTCGTATCCAGGGCTGCGACCGCATCTTCACCGTGCCGGGCGAGAGCTTCCTCGCGGTGCTCGACGCGCTGCACGACACGCCCGAAATCGAGACGATCGTCTGCCGGCAGGAAGGCGGGGTCGCCTACATGGCCGACGCCGACGGCAAGATGACCGGCCGCCCGGGCGTCGCCTTCGTCACTCGTGGTCCGGGCGCCACCAATGCCAGCGGCGGCGTCCACGTCGCCTTCCAGGATTCGACCCCGATGATCCTGTTCATCGGCGACGTCGCGCGCGGCGACCGCGAACGCGAAGGCTTCCAGGAAATCGACTTCCCCGCCTTCTTCGCGCCGATCGCTAAATGGGCGGCGCGGATCGAGGACGCGCGGCGCATCCCCGAATATATCGCGCGAGCATACCGCGTCGCGACCGCCGGCCGCCCCGGCCCGGTCGTCCTCGCGCTGCCCGAGGACATGCTGCGCGACGAGGTCGAGACGCTGGACCGCCCGCCCGTCCCGCCGGTGGCCGAGGAGCCCGATCCCGGAACGGTTCAGGCGATGTTCGAGCTACTGAAGGACGCGACCAACCCCATCGCGATCGTCGGTGGCGCCGACTGGAGCCCGCGCGCCTCGCACCATTTCGCGAACTTCGCCTTCCGCTACGGCATCCCTGTTGCGGTCGCTTTCCGCCGCCAGGACGCGATCTGCAACACAAGCCAGGTCTATGCCGGCCAGCTCGGCTACGGTCCCAACCCCAAGCTCCAGCAGCGCATCCGCGACGCCGATGTGATCCTCACGATCGGCCCCCGTCTCGGCGAGGCGACGACCGACGGCTACACGCTCGTCACCCCCGACCATCCCGGCCAGACGCTCGTCCACGTCCATCCCGACCCCAACGAGCTCGGCCGCGTCTATCACGCCGATCTGCCGATCTGCGCCGACATGGGCGAGTTCGCCGAGATGGTCGACGATTGGAACGATCCCGACCTCGTCCGCTTCTCGTGCGGCGAGGATGCCCACCAGGAATGGCTCGAGTGGAGCGAACCGAAGCCTCGCGAAGGCGTGAAGCTCGACCTCGGCCCGTGCGTCGCGGCGATGCGCGAGAAGCTGCCCGCGAACACCATCATCTGCAACGGCGCGGGCAATTTTTCCGGCTGGTGGCATCGCTACTGGCGCTACGGGCCGATGCCGACCCAGCTTGCGCCGACGTCGGGCACAATGGGCTATGGAGTGCCCGCCTCGGTCGCTGCCGCGCTTCGCTTCGCTGACCGGCCGGTGGTCGCGGTGGCGGGCGACGGCGATTTCATGATGAACGGGCAGGAGCTGGCGACCGCGGCGCAATATGCCGCCGACCTGATCGTCGTGCTCGTCGACAATTCCAGCTACGGCACGATCC
>JAICUE010000307.1 GCA_025936015.1 Gemmatimonadaceae bacterium | reverse complement strand
CGACGCGCCTGCTCGCCGCGATCGATCGTGACCGAGCGCGGCTCGACAGCGCCGAGCAATCGCTGGCATCCGCGCGCGAGATTCTCTCGCGTCCAGTTGCCGCGCCAGCGGTAGACTCCCTCCCACCCGATGTCGTTGCGCGGCGCGATTCGATCGCGGCGATCGTGACCAATCTTGGAAGTCTCATCGCCCGTGCCGAGCAATCGCCGCTCGCCGCTTCGTATCGTGCACTCGCCGACGCGCCGGCACTGCGCGACCAGCCCGCCGTCCGTGCACTCGTCGATTCCCTCGCCGACGTCGAACGCGAACGGGATGCGTTCGGGGCTGTCGGTGGCATCGATCCGAACTACGTCGCGCTCACCGCACGTGCGACCGAGATCGGACACGCGATCCACGACATCGCGGCTGTCGTGCGCGCAAATCTCCAGCGCGACGCGGCGGCACTCACGCCGCCACCTCCCGCACCGGTTGCTCGGCCGGTAATCGACACCATGCCGCGAGTAGCGCGCCGCGATTCCGTGCGCCGCACTCTCGACGCCGTGACGCGGTTGCTCGTCGACGCCAGGCGGATCAACGCCTCTGTCGAGCGGCGCGCCGAGCACGCGCGCGAGCTGGCGAATGTTTCCGCGCCGCCGATCGCGCTCCTTGGAGCGTCACTCGTTCTCGGCATCGCCGCCGGCTTCGCGGCCGCGCTCATCGGCGAGATGCGGCGTCCCCGCGTCGCCGACGTCCGCGAAGCGGAACGTGCGACGGGATTGCGCGTCCTCGCACATGTCCAGCCGTACGAGCCGCCACCGGAGCGCGTGCGTCGCCGAGCGGACCGCGAGCTGCCGCCACTGCTCGAGCCAGGGGGCGACGGATATCGTTTGTTGTATCTCCAACTCTCGGGGATGATGCCAGGCAACTGGCTTGTCACCATCGCCGGGCACGACTCGTCGCTTGCCGCGGTCGTCGCGGCCAACGTCACCGCACTCGCCGCGCTCGACGCGCGAGCATCACTCCTCGTCGACGCCGATCCCGCCGGCTGCGCCGCCGGCGTGATGCGCGTCGCGCCCGGCCCGGGTGTCGGCGAGATCGCGCGCGGCGAGCTGGCCTGGAGCGAGGCACCAGTCACCCAGATCGTCGGGCGTGACCGGGCAACCGACATCGTTCCAGCGGGACGCCGTGCCGAGCCGGCCGAGATCGCAGCGGCGCTCGCGCGCGAGGTGCCGCGGCTCGCGCGCCGTTATGACACCGTCGTCATCACCAGCGGGATTGCTCCGCTGCTTGCCGCTCCGGTCCTCGCGATCCCGCGCATCGTCCTCGTCATCCGCGCGGGACGCACTGTCGTCACCGAGCTCGCGCGCGACGTCACCGAGCTGCGCGCCAACGGCGCGCAGTTGCTCGGCCTCGTCTTGTGGGACCGCGAAGAGCCTCACGTTCCGACGCGCGAGGAGCTCGACGCGATCGCCGGCACCGCGAACCGCGGCGTACCCGCCGAGATGCTGATCGAATCGCGCGTCGGCTGATGAAAGGCGATGTGGGCTGATTCGCTGCTCGCCGCCGAACGGACGCACCTCCATCAGCTGCTCGCCTGGGGCGGCGGGAGTGCGGTGGCCGGTCTCGTGCTGCTGCTCACTCTCGGGCGGCCGCGGCGCTCGCCGCTCATCTTTCATTTTGCCGTCCAGAGCGCCGCGTGGGGTGCAGCCGTTTTCGCGGTCGCGATAATGCATCTGCGCTCGCTTGGACTACGCGACCTCTCCGGGGCGACACGGCTCGATCGGATGCTCTGGCTGAACCTCGGCCTCGACACCGGCTATGTTGCGGTTGGAATCACGGTCGCGGTCTGCGCATGGCTTCTCGGTCGCCGCCAGGGCGGTGTCGGTGCGGGGGTGGCGATCGTCGTTCAGGGACTCGCGCTCGCATTGATCGCGGCGCGCTTGCTCCTGGTCCTCGAGCAGTTCGTCTGACCGCTACATCTACCGCACGATCACGTATCATCATGGCTGAAGTCACCCTCGACCTTCGTCACCTGCCGAAGGCCGCCGCCTACTCCACCCTCGACGCGCAACTCGACAGCGTGCTCGCGGGCATCGACGATCCGATCGCTGGAATGGCGACCACCAGCGCACTGGTGCACCACGCGTTCGGCCACCTCTGGACCGGCTTCTACCGCGTCGTCGAAGCGGGCCGCCTCCTCCGGGTCGGACCGTACCAGGGAACGCTCGGTTGTCTCGACATCCGCTTCGGCAGTGGTGTCTGTGGCACCGCTGCGGCGAACGAATCGACGCTGGTCGTTCCCGACGTCGCCAACTTCCCCGGTCACATCACCTGCGACGCGCGCTCGCAGTCGGAGATCGTGGTTCCCGTGTTCGACCGCGAGCGTCGGCTGATCGCCGTGTTCGACATCGATTCCGACCGAAAGAACACCTTCGACGCCGACGACCAGCGCGGACTCGAACGGCTGCTCGGCTGGTTCGCGCGGGGTCGCTGATCGCGAGTATTCGGCTCCGCCCCCTGCGCGCGCGCTCCGCGTCGGCTAGATTGCGAAGCGCATTTCATGGATCAGATGTCAGTCACCGGCTACTCCGACCGCATCAATCACGCGCTCGCCTTCGCTGCGAAGCATCACGCGCAGCAGGTGTGGAAGGGAAGCTCACGCGTTCCCTACTTCACCGGGCCAGCCAACGTCGCGATCATCCTGACCCGTTACGGACAGGATGACGACACTATCGTCGCGGCCGTGCTCCACGATGTTGTCGCCGACTGCGTGCTCGACGGGCAAACCGCTGCGACGCTCGACCAGCGCATCGGGGAGAAGTTCGGGTCCGACTCGCTTACCTCGCTCCTCGCGATCTCCGAGCGGAAGACCGACGACGATGGCGTCGAGATGTCGATGGACGAGCGCAAGGCGGACACCCTCGCCCGCCTCGCCGCCGCCGATGACCGCGCGCGCTGGATCGTCGCGGCCTACACCCTGCACGCCGGCAGCTCGCTGCTCGCCGACCTCCGGCGGACGAGCTATCCGGAGACCGTCTGGGGCCGCTTCCCGAATGGGCGCGAGGAAGTCGCAAGCTCCTATCGCCGCACGCTCGCCCGGCTGGCGGAGGTGCGCTTCACGGCGCCCATCATGGAAGAGCTGGCGTCAGTCGTGACTGCACTCGAACACCTCGCTGCCGAAGACACCACCGCCGCGCCTCGGCTCGCCCGCTGACTGGCGGGCTGCCCGAGCAGATTCCACACGTCATCATCATGATCACGACCTCGAAGAACGACGCCCCGGCCGCCCGCGGACATGTCCCCGCGAACAACAACTCTCAGGGCTGGGGCGTCGCCGCCTTCATCGTCGCCCTCGCGTTAGGCTGCGCGTTCACCGCGCACTACATCCACGAGCGGACCTACCGCTCGCCTAACGATCCGGCCGCGCCGGTCACGACCAAGGAACACCTGCCGCACGCCTGACGCCGCGCGGCGTCAGACCGCGACGGCCGCCGGCTCGGCGTAGGTGCGGGCCACGTAGTCCTCGAGCAGCTGGAGAAACTCGGGGACGATGTTGTCGCCCTTGAGCGTCGTCACCAGCGCCCCATCGACGTAGACAGGAGCCTTCGGTTCCTCGAAGGTGCCTGGCAGCGAGATCCCGATGTTCGCGTGCTTCGACTCGCCGGGACCGTTCACCACGCAACCCATCACCGCGACTTTCATCTCGACCACGCCGGGATGACGCTCGCGCCAGACCGGCATCTGCTCGCGCAGGTAGGTCTGGATGTCCTCGGCCATCTTCTGGAAGAAGGTCGATGTCGTCCGCCCGCACCCCGGGCACGACGTCACCTGCGGCGTGAAGCTGCGCAGGCCGAGCGACTGCAGGATCTGCTGCGCGACCAGCACCTCCTCCGTCCGGTCGCCGTTAGGCTTCGGCGTCAGCGAGACGCGGATCGTGTCGCCGATCCCCTCGCTCAGCAGGATGGACAGGCCGGCCGTGCTGGCGATGATCCCCTTGCTGCCGAGGCCCGCCTCGGTGAGGCCGAGGTGCAACGGATAGTCGCAGCGACTCCCGAGCCGGCGGTAGACGTCCACCAGGTCCTGCACCTGCGAGACTTTCGCCGAAATGATGATCTGGTCGTGGCGCAGTCCCGTCTCCTCGGCGAGCAGCGCGGAGCGCAGTGCACTCTCGAGCATCGCCTCGATGTAGACGTCGCGCGCATCGCGCGGGCTGCCGGCGCGGGCGTTCTCGTCCATCATCACGGTGAGCAGGTCCTGGTCGAGCGAACCCCAGTTCACGCCGAT
>JAICUE010000296.1 GCA_025936015.1 Gemmatimonadaceae bacterium | reverse complement strand
TCGTCCGACAGCACGTTGAAGTAATGCCACTCGGCCCACGACGCTCGCTCGGCGGCGGTGAGATCAGTCGGCGGGAGATGGAAATGGTCGATGTCGTCGTGAAGCTGAGCGGCCGTCGGATGTGCCCAGCGGACGTCGAGCGAGTCGTCGTCCCATGTGCCCGCGGCGAGCGTTGGCATCGCGCCGAGCGCGCGCGTGGCCGATGGAATTTCCCCGCTCGCGCGGACCGTTCGCTCCGGACCATCGACGGTGCGCAGGTAGAGCAGCGTCCCCTCGATCTGCGGCGCGACGGCCTTCACGTCGGCAGCGAGCCGCGGCGACGCGAGGAGCTGCAACTGGATGAAGCGAGCGTGGTCGATCGAGAAGTACATCCCGCCGAGGCCGCCGGTCTTCATCACTTCGATGTCGATTCCTTCCGGAAGCACCGTGATGTCGCCGCCCCCGACCAGCTTCTCGTCGCGCGCCTGGGCGAGCAGCGCTTCGCCGATCGAGAGGAGCACGACCATCACGGCGACACCGACTCCGTACCCGGCAAGGAGCAGCAGGGTGCGCGCCGGGCGGAGCGCGAGATGGCGAAAGGCAAGACGGGCGTACATTGCCTAACGTGCGCGGGCGGACTGGTTCGCCCGCGCACGCTCGCCGATCGGCGCGACACGCTCGTCGCGGACGACCACCCCGTCCCGCATGTGAACCGTCCGCCGGGCCGCGGCGGCGAGGTCCTCGTCGTGGGTGACGACGACCAGCGTCGTGCCGTCGTCGTTGAGCCGCTGAAAGAGCGCGGCGATCCCGGCGCCGGTGCGGGCGTCGAGCTCGCCCGTCGGTTCGTCGGCGAGGATGAGCGCGGGTCGATTCGCCAGCGCGCGGGCGATGGCCACCCGCTGCTGCTCGCCACCGGAGAGCTGTGGCGGACGATGCTTTTCCCGCGCGGCGAGTCCGACGTACGCGAGGAGCTCGCGCGCCCGCGCCGCACGCTCGGCGCGGCCGATGCCGGCCTCCGACATCGGCAGCTCGATGTTCTCGCGCGCGCTGAGCGCGGCGAGCAGGTGAAAGCGCTGGAAGACGAAACCGATGCGCCGGAGGCGGAGCGCGGTTGCTTCGCCGTCGCCTAACGCTCCGACGTCGCGGCCGTCGAGGTAGACATGGCCGGTGTCGGGACGGTCGATCGCGCCGAGGAGGTTGAGCAGCGTGGACTTGCCGCACCCCGACGGTCCGACGATCGCGACGTAGTCGCCGGCGTCGATGGTGAGCGAGACTCCGCGGACCGCGTGCACGTCTTCCCCACCGAGCCGGTAGGTGCGCTCGACCGCATCCAGGCGGAGGACAGGCTCGCTCATGCCGCTTCCTCGCGGAGCACCCGGGCGATCGGCAGTGACGCGCCGCGCCAGGCGGGCCAGGCACCGGCGGCGACGCCGGCGAGCGCGAGGAGGCCTAACGCGGTCCAGACTGCGCGCGGCTGGAAGAGAAAAAAGTCGATGGCCTGCGGGAGGCCCGGGAATGCGGCGAGGATCGTGTTCAGGTAGCGCGCGGTGACGAGGCCGAGCGCGAGCCCGAGCAGCGAGCCGGCGATCATCAGCGCCGCCCCCTCGAGCATGATCTGCACAGTGATCGTTCGCCGGGCGACGCCGATCGCGCGGAGCACCGCGAACTCGCCGATCCGCTCGTTCACGCTGACCGTCACCAGCGTGCCGACCAGCAGCACGCCGACGACAAGGCTGACGCTGCCGAGAATGAAGGCGAGCTGGCGGAAGTAGCTCAGGCGCTGCTCGACCTGCGCGATCGCCGTCGCCGTCGAGATCGCGGTGACCTTCGGCAGTCGCGTGCCGATCCAGCGCCGGAGCGCTTCGACGTCCGTACCCGGGCGGGCGCGGATCATCATCAGCGAGGCGCGGTCGCGCCGCGACGCCCCGCCTAACGCCTGCAGGGCGGCGATCGGCATCGCTGCCGCCCGCTGGTCGCGGGCGAGGTAGACGAATCGCACCCGGCCGACAATTCGCACCGTCCGCGATGCGTCGAAGCGGCGGAGCTGCGGGTCGTAGCCGCCGGCGATGGTCACCGTGTCGCCGAGCTGGCGTCGGGCCGCCGCGAGCAGCGCGTCGTTGGCGACGATCTCATCGGGGCCGGGCTCGCGGCCGCCGAGGAGCAGGTAGTCGCCCTGCACCACCGGCTCGATGCCTAACGCGACGGCGCTCAGGGCCGTCCCGTCGGCGCGCGGGAGGTGGATCGTCCCGCCGAGCACGGGCGCGACGATGGCGACGGCGGGCGACTCGCGCAGCGCGGCGATCGTCGCCGTCGCGTCGGCGATCGTCGCCTCGGTGTCGAACGGAAGGGTCCCCTTCGGCGCGATGCGGAGGTCGAAGCCGCGGCTGGTCAGCAGCGAGCGAAACGATTCGCGCATCCCGGTCGAGAGCATGACCATGTCGAGCAGCAGCGCCGCCGACACCGCGACGCCGGCGACGGCGAGCAGGGTGCGGGCTCGATGCCCGGTCAGCGACGCGACCACGAGCCTGGCGATCATCGTCGGTGCCGCCTAACGGCGGCCGAGGAGCGTGAGGGGATTGGCCCGGGCCAGTCGGAGCGCCGCGAGCGCGCCGGCGACGACGCCGAGCACCACGGACAGCGTCAGCGTGAAGGCGATCGTGTGCGCGGTGACGAGCGCGAAGCGCAGCGGAGTGCGGTACACCGCCTGGTAATGGTGATTGACGATCACCGTCGCCACCCAGCCGAGGGCGACGCCGAACGCGGTGCCGAGCAGCGTTATGACCGATGCCTCGATGACGATCGACTTGACGATCGTCGCCCGCGAGATCCCCGACAGGCGGAGGGCGGCGACATCGCGCCGGCGTTCGTCCACCTTGAGCAAGAGGATGCAGAGGAGGAAGATCGCGCTGGCGACGACCGTGATGACGCCGATCGCGCGATGAAAGCGGCTGACGACGGCGAAGGTCGCCGAGGTCTCGACGGCGACGTCCTTCGAACGATGGGCAACGAAGCCGAATGCGGCCGAGTTGATCGCATCCACCGCGCGATCGAGCGACGGCCCGCCGCGGCTCCGCACGGCGAAACGGTGCACGCGCTCGCCGTAGTTGGTGAGCGACTGCAGCTGGTCGAGGTGCATCCGCACCCGGTAATCCTGCCGCGACACTTCGCTCGGGTCAGCCGAGGGCTTCGTGATCGCGGCTATGCGGACCGTGTCGCCGCCTTCGCCGGGCTGGGCGCTCAGGACGACCGTGTCGCCGATCGCGAGGTGCACATCGGCGGCCAGCCGGGAGTCGATCGCGATCGTGCGCAGCGAATGCCGCGCGGCGGACGATGGTGTGGCGGTTGTGACTGCGAGACCCTGCGCCCCGACTCCAGTAGCTGCGCAGAGCGCGAATGCAGCGACGATCGCGTCAGTCAGCGCGGGGATGGGTCACCCACGTCGTCGTGTCCTTCAGCGAATCACGCGTCTCGACGAGGGAATAGGACGGCTCGCCGAACGCCGCCAATCCCTTCTTGATCAACACGAAGCCGCAGACGATCTCGACGACACCGACGACGATCGCCCCGAGCCACATGTGGCCGCGGACGGCGTGGCCGATGAGCGTGGCGACGAAGATGGTGAGGGCAACGAGCCCGACGACGCCGATGCCGAACGCGAGGGAGAGCCAGAGTGCCCCGCGCGCGCCGGCGTGGATGTTCTCACCGAGCTCCAGCTTCGCGAGATGGACTTCGTCGGATACGAGTCGCTTCGAGTCGTCAGTGAGGCGACGGATCAGATCCGGAATACCCGCATCCGGGTCGATGGCGGGTGCGGTCGGGCGCGGGGTCGTCACGGAAATCCTCCCTTCAGGCGCGAATGTTCGTCGCGGTCGGTCTTCAGCCCGCTGTATGGCAAGGACTGTTCCGATGGTGGACGTGCAGTTGCGGGTGATCCGGGGGCGGGGCTAGGTTGCGTCAGCGCGTCGCCGATGCCGGCGCAGTCGTCCCACCTCCACTGCTTCCCATTGCCCACTTCCGCCTTGTCTCGTGGCCGATAACGGACTGCCAGCGGAAGTTCGCCAGCTGATCGCGCGTCACCTCGCGACCATGGAACAGGTGGACGTGCTCCTCCTCCTCGCCCGCTCCGGCGATGATGGGCTGACCGCGGACGAGATTCGCACCGAGCTTCGTCTCGATGCGAACGGGGTCACGCCGCGGACGTTCGACGAATTGCGCGCGGCCGGCCTGATCGAGCACGATGGTGGCGATCCGCCCCGCTACCGATACGCGCCATCGAACCCGCGTGACCGTGACGCGGTCGCCCTGCTCGCGCTCGCGTACAATGAGCGGCCCGTCACCCTCGTCCGCGCGATCTACGCGCGACCGACGCCGGCGCAGAGCTTCGCCGACGCCTTCCGCCTCCGGAAAAAGGCAGAGGACTAGTTG
>JAICUE010000134.1 GCA_025936015.1 Gemmatimonadaceae bacterium | reverse complement strand
GATGCGCCGACTGCTCGGCGCCCCGGAGATGCCGTTAGGCACGCTGCTCGACTGGGTCGCGGCCTGGGTCGGCGGCGGCAACCCGCTGCTCGGCAAGCCGACCGGCTTCGAGAAGCGAGACGGGTCGTTCTGATGCGCGACGCGAGAGCCAACCTCCGCGCCGGCGTGGTGATCCCCGCGCATCCGCTCGCCCTGACCGCCGCCCGGAAGCTCGACGAACGACGCCAGCGCGCGCTCACTCGCTACTATCTCGACGCGGGAGCCGGCGGTCTCGCCGTCGCGGTCCACACGACGCAGTTCGCGATCCGGGACGCGCAGCACGCCCTCCTCGAGCCGGTGCTCGATCTCGCCGCCGAGGCCGCGCGCGAATCGCTGGCGTCGCACCCGCGACCGTTGACCCTCGTTGCCGGCGTGGTTGGTGAAACGAAGCAGGCGGTTCGCGAAGCGGAAATCGCGCGCGCGGCGGGCTACCATGTCGGGCTGCTGAGTCTTGCGGCCCTGCCACGTACGAGCGATTCCGACCTCATCGCGCACTGTCGCGCGGTCGCCGAGGTGATTCCGCTGTTCGGGTTCTACCTGCAACCCGCGGTCGGCGGACGGGTGTTGAGCTACGAGTTCTGGCGCGCGTTCGCTGAGCTCGAGAACGTGTGGGCGGTGAAGATCGCCCCGTTCGATCGCTATCGCACGCTCGACGCCGTCCGCGGAATCGTCGAATCCGGCCGCACCGACATCGCGCTCTACACGGGCAACGACGACAACATCGTCGGCGACCTCGTCACTCCCTTCCCGACGAACATCGACGGCAGCGAGCGAGTACGCTGGTTCGACGGCGGCCTCCTCGGCCAGTGGGCCGTCGGCACCCGTCGCGCCGTCGCGCTTCTCGACCGCGCGAAGGCTTCACGCGGCTCGGCCGATGTCGGGCTCCTGAGCGAAGGAGCCGCACTCACCGACTTCAACGCCGCGATGTTCGATGCCGCGCACGGCTTCGCCGGCTGCATCGCGGGGATACACGAAGTGCTGCGGAGAGAGGGACTGCTCGCCGGGACCTGGTGCCTCGACGAGGGAGAAGGGCTATCGGAGGGACAGTCGGCGGAGATCGATCGGGTGATGCGGCAGCATCACTTCCTCAGCGATCGGGAGTTCGTCGCGCAGAACGTCGACAGGTGGATGAGCTAGGTCCGGTGCGCCGATGCCGGCTATGACACTGCGATGAGAGATGAGAGAGGATCCGATGAAGAGATGAGAGATGAGAGACGAAACGACGATTGCGGTTACCGGCACACCCGCTGTCGTCGTTGCGCCCAGCTCGTTCGCTAATCTCTCATCTCTCGATCGCAGTATCTCTCATCTCTCATCGCCGTGTTGAAGCCAGCACGGCGATGAGAGAGAACGCTCATCGCCGTGTCATAGCACGCGCGCGGCGTCAACAGCTACGGCTTGCTCCCCCCGCCATGTGGCGCCCGCCGCGAGCACGACCGGATTGAACACCGTCGCCGGTTCGATGCAGACGAACTGCGTCCATTCGCCGGGGGCGAAGTCGTACTTCGCATCGGAGCCCGGCCCCGGATTCCAGACGACCACGTTCGCGAAGCCGTGGTTCTCGATGCGAAGACAGCGAGCCGCGTCATGGAGGCGAAGGCGCAGAGGGGAGCCGAGGTAGACGCGATCGGTCTCGCCATCAGCGATGAGCTCTGGCGCGGTCTCGGTGGACTCGGCCCAGTCCTTCAGGTTGTCGCGGAAGCGGAGACCCTGCAGTCCTTCGATCTGCGCGGTGCGCACGTCGCTGACCCGGTAGTACGTATGCAGGCCGGCGCTGAACGGCATCGGTGCCGTGCCGCGGTTGGAGACCTGCATGGTCAGCGTCAATCCTTCGCCGAGTGTGGCGGTCAGCTCGATGATGAAGTCGTGCGGCCAGAGCCTGCGCGTCTCGGCTGTCGATTCCAGCGAGAGTGTCGCGGTCGCGCGGCCGGCGTCATCGGTGCCCTGGCTGCGCACGACCCACTCCTGGTCGCGGGCGAAGCCGTGCTGCGGGAGTGAGCCGGCGGTCGGTCCGAATCCCTTGCCGAACTGCGGAAAGATGACGGGGATTCCACCGTGTCGTTCCTGGTGCGCGTCGGTACGCGCGCTGAGGAAGAGGACATCGCCGGCTGGATGGCGCCAGGTGAGGAGTTGGCCGCCGTGCGCGTGGAACTCAGCGGCTCCGCCGGCGGGATGCGTGAGCCGGACGCACGGTCGTCCGGCGAGCCCGGTGCCGACGTCGGCACCGGCGATGGTATGAGATTGCGGCACGGCGGCGTGGTTGGAACGTTAGGCAGCCCGGGCAGCCGGCGACGTTCGTCGGTCAGGCGATGCGCCCCACCTCCGATGCGCGATCGGTGGCGCTCGCCGCGGACTCTTGCACACCGCGCGCCGTCTCTTCGGTACGCGGCGCCGTTTCCGACTCGGTGCGAAAGCGAGCGAGAAACGCCGCCGGCCCGGCGTTGTCCGGCAGCGAACGCAGTGCGCGGATCGCCTCGCCCGCGTGCGCGCTCAATCCAGCTACCATGTGATCGGCGTCGACACCGACGCGTTCCAGCTCCGACACCAGCGTACGAAGGACATCAGCGTGTGGCATCACCCTCCCGCGTTCGGGCCCGCATCGTTCCGGCTCGATTGGCCGCCGCAGTCCCCGCCCATCCCGATGAACATTGGTAGCACATGTCACAATCTGCCAGAAGCGCGCCAAATGTTTCAAGTGTGTCGTGATACGGTCGCCATCCGCGCCGCGGGCGAAGGTCGAGCGTCCCGCTCCGCGAGGGCTGGACGGGCGTTTATCTTTGGAGAATGACGCAAAGCACCTTTTTCGGAAGCGCGGGCGGTGGCGGATCCGCGGGGAGCGGGTCGCCTGGCGGTGCCGCCGGCGGGGGCGCCACCATCGGCGGTGTCACTGAAGCACGCGTCGCCGCGGCGACGATCTGCGCGGACATGCGCGGCGGTGACCTCCTCGACCCGGCCTTCGATCGCCGCACGATCGGCCTCGACGCGCGCGACCGGCGCTGGACGCGAGAGCTCGTCTACGGGATGCTGCGACATCGCTCGCGTCTCGACGCGCTCCTTGCCGCGCGCGTGAACGGCGGGCTCGCCCGACTCGATGCCGATCTCGCCGACCTCCTGCGGTTAGGCGCGCAACAGCTGCTGTCGATGCGCAGCGTGCCCGCATACGCGGCGATCGCGCAGACCGTCGAGCTGGCGAAGCGCCGTCACGGCATCGGTGCGAGCAAGCTGGCGAACGCGGTGCTGCGGCGACTCGACCGCGAGCGTGAGGCGCTCATCATCGCCGTGCCCTCCGACCCGGTCGACGCGCTCGCCCTCGAGCACTCGCACCCGCGCTGGCTCGTCGCCCGGTGGGTCGCGCGATGGGGAGCCGACGAGACCGCCCGACTCCTCGCCGCGAACAACCTCGAGGCGCCGATCATCGTCAGGCCCTGGCACGTCGTCCGCGAGCAGCTCGAGGCGACTCTCGAAGCGGCCGGCGTGCACGTCACCGACGCGCCGCTCGTCGCCGACAGCATGACGATCTCGGCGCCGCCGGTCGGGCTCACCGAGCTCGGTGCGTACAAGCAGGGACTCTTTCACGTCCAGGATCCAGCGTCGACGCTCGTCACGAAGTACGCCTGCTTCGCGAGCGGCGCGATGGTCGGTGATCTCTGCGCCGCGCCGGGCGGGAAGGCGCTCGAGCTCTCGCGCACGGCACGACTGGTCGTCGCCAGCGACGCCTCGCCGGCGCGGCTCGCCCGCGTCGCGCAGAACGTGATCAGGCTCGAGGCGCCTAACGTTGCACTGATGGTCGCCGATGCGCGATTCCCGGCGCTCGAGGGACTCGACGGTGTCCTGATCGACGTACCCTGCACCGGAACCGGCACCTTCCGCCGCCACCCCGACGCGCGCTGGCGGCTCAAGACCTCCGACCTCGCCGTGCTCGGCGCGCTCCAGCGAGCGATCATCCGGTCGGCGGCGACCGCGGTGCGGCCGGGGGGGCTGCTCGTCTACAGCACCTGCTCGCTCGAGCCGGAGGAGAACGACGAGCAGATCGAGAGCTTCCTCGCCGACCACCCCGACTGGGTGCTCGAGCCGCCGCCTAACGGCGTGGTTCCGGACGCGGTGCTCGACGCTGGCCGCCTCCGCGTGCTGCCGCAGCGCCATGGCGCCGACGGCGCCTTCGCGGCGCGGCTGCGACGGACGCGATGAGCGCGCGAACGAAGCTGCGCCGGGCGATGCCGTACCTCATCGCCGCCGCACTCGGCTTCACCTCGGCCTACGTCGTGATCGCCGTCGCGGTCTTTCCCGCGCGCGGCGGCCCTGACGACGTCACGGTGCCGAGCCTGACCGGGATGACGATCGACGATGCGACCAAGCGGCTGGAGAAATCCGGGTTCAAGCTCAAGCAGGGCGAAGCGCGGCCGAGCGAGGGCGCGCCGGCGGGCAGCATCATCGAGCAGGACCCGCTCGGCGGGACCGTCGCGCGTCCGGGGATCACCGTCAGCGTCGTGACGAGCGCGGGGCAGCGTGAGGTGGTCGTCCCCGAAACGCGCGGGATGTCACGCCGCGACGCCGAACGCGCGCTCGAGCAGGCGGGGTTCTCCGTCGGGTCGGTGACGCAGCAGTCGAGCGACTCGGCGCGGGGCACGGTGCTGGCGACCAACCCGGCTGCCGGCGAGAAGGTCGCGGCGGGCGCGGTCACGCTGGTGATCAGCAGCGGTCCGGCCTCGGTGACGCTGCCTAACGTCACCGGCCGCTCCTATGCCGACGCCCGTTCGACTCTCGAGCAGATCGGGCTCGCGGTCGCCGGGAGCGGCCTCGATTCGGCCTCGACCGAGCCGGCCGGCACCGTGGTCTCGCAGTCGCCGAGCGCGGGACGTACCGTTCCCTCGGGCACGACCGTCCAGCTCCGCCTCTCGGCCGGCATCGGCATCGTCCCGCCGCCGCAGGAATGATTTAGTATCGAGTAGTTACTATTTCCGTCGTTTCTCTGTCGCCGCTCTCTCATCTCTCATCGCATTGTCGCAAGCTCGATCCGCTAAACTGGCTCCTTCGCTGCTCAGCGCGGACTTCGCGCAGCTCGGCACCGATCTTCGCCGCTGCGAGGATGGGGGCGCCGACTGGCTGCACGTCGACGTGATGGACGGCTGCTTCGTCCCGAACCTCACCTTCGGGACGAAGGTGATCGAGACGGTGCACCGCCTGACGAAGCTGCCGCTCGACGTCCACATGATGGTCGTCGAGCCGGAGAAGTACTTCGACGACTTCGCGGCGGCGGGGGCGGCGGGGATGACCATTCACGCCGAGGCGGCGCCGCACCTGCAGCGTCAGCTCGTGCGGATCCGCGAGCTCGGGTGCAGGGCCGGCGTTGCGATCAATCCGGGGACGCCGCTCAGCGCCGTCGAGGAGGTGCTCGGGGACCTCGACGTGCTCCTCGTGATGACCGTGAACCCCGGCTTCGGCGGGCAGCAGTTCATTCCGCATTCGCTGGACAAGATCGCGCGCGCGCGACGCATGCTCGATGACGCGAAGTGCAGCGCGGTGCTCGAGGTCGACGGCGGGATCAATCGCGAGACGATCGCCGCGGCGCGCCAGGCGGGGGCCGATGCCTTTGTCGCCGGCAACGCGGTGTTCACCGCAGCAGACGTCGCGGCCGAGATCGCGGCGCTCCGCCAGCTGACGATGGCGCGGGCATGACGGTCAGGCAGCAGTGGGCGGTAGTCGCCGGCGTCGTCGCGGTGCTGGCGATCGGACTGTTCGTCGCCACCCGGACAATGGGAGACCAGCTCTTTCCGGTGAGCGTGGGCGGCAAGGCGCCCGACTTCACGGCGACGCCGCTGCTCGAGCCGGTGTATCCGACGACGCCTAACGCGCTGTTCACGTCGCGCGAGGTGGACGCGGCGAAGCCGAAATCGCTCGCCGACTACAAGGGCGACGTCGTCCTGCTCAACATCTGGGCGACCTGGTGCGACCCGTGCCGGGCGGAGATGCCGTCGATCGAGATGCTGCACCGGCAGTTCTGGCCGCGCGGCCTCAAGGTGGTCGCGGTGAGCGTCGATGATCCCGGTCAGCAGAAGACGATCCGCGACTTCGCGCGCGAGCTCCATCTCACCTTCGAGATCCTCCACAATCCGTCGCACGACATCGAGAAGATCTACCAGACCACCGGGGTCCCCGAAACGTTCGTACTCGGACGCGACGGGACGATCCGCAAGAAGATCATCGGCGCGACCGACTGGAACTCGCAGGGGACGCGAGCGCTGATCGCCCAGCTCCTGGCCGAGCAATGAACCCGCAGCGGAAATCGCGCTGGCAGGCGGCGATTCGCAGCGCCTTCGTCGAGCGACTTGCGCTCAAGGCGGCGGCGATCTTCTTCGCGCTCGTGCTCTGGACCGTGGTCAGCGCTGAAGAGCCGACGGAAGAGGTGATTCCGGTGCACTTTGCGCCGATGGTGGACAGCGGCGTCGTCATCGTCGGCGAACTGCCGCCGGTGCGCGCGTTGGTGCTCGGGCGCGGACGCGAGCTGCTCAAGCTGTACAACGCGTCGCCGGTGATCGTCAGACGCATCCAGGCAACGAGCGCGACGTCGGTTACGCTCAACCTCGGGCCGGCCGACGTCGACCTGCCTGCGGGAGTGAACGCGGTGGTGCGCGATGTCCGTCCACAGCGCGTAACGCTGCAGCTTCGGCACGTCGAGGGACAATGACGCGGATTCTCGCGATCGAAACCTCGTGCGACGAGACGTCAGCCGCGGTGCTGTCGGGGCGCGGCGACGACGTGAAGCTCGAGTCGCTGGTGATCCTCTCGCAGGACGTGCATCGCATCTTCGGCGGGGTCGTCCCCGAGATCGCGTCGCGCGCGCACCTGACCGCGATCGTCCCGGTGGTCGAG
>JAICUE010000239.1 GCA_025936015.1 Gemmatimonadaceae bacterium | reverse complement strand
TCCGGCGTCTGCATCGTCGCGATGGTCTGGTGGGAGATGTCGTCGCTGAACAAGCATCCTGTCGTCAACTTCCGCGTGCTGAAGAACCGCCAGCTCGCCGCGTCGATCTTCCTCTTCGTATCGTTAGGCTTCGGGCTGTACGGCGGCGTCTTCATCTTCCCGCTCTTCGCCCAGGGCATCCTCCACTTCACCCCGACCGAGACCGGCCTGGCGATGCTCCCCGGCGGGCTCGCCACCGGCGTCACCGCTCTCTTCTCCGGCTTCCTCATGAATGGAAAGAAGCCGAAAGCCGACTCGCGCGTGCTCATCGCGATCGGGATCGCCCTCTTCCTCGTCTCGATGTACCAGCTCGGGCACCTCACCACCGCGGCCGGTGAGACCGACGTGCGCGCCGCGCTCATCATCCGCGGCTTCGGGCTCGGCTTCCTCTTCGCGCCGATCAACAACGTCGCCTACGCCAGCCTCAAGCCGCAGGAAGCACAGCAGGCATCGGGACTGATCAACCTCTCCCGCCAGCTCGGCGGCTCGTTCGGCATCGCGATCCTCGCGACGTACGTGACGACGCATACCCAGATCCACCGGGTCGACCTCGTCAGCAACGTCGTCGCCGGCAGCCCGATCACCGACCAGCGCATCCAGATGTTGACCGCCGGTTTCATCGGTCGCGGGATGGACGCGTTCACCGCGCACAACTCGGCGCTCGCCGCGATCAATGGCCAGGTCATGCAGCAGGCGGCGATGCGCAGCTACAACGATGCGTGGATGCTGCTCCTCATCACCTTCCTCGTGGTCTCGCCGTCGGTCCTGCTGCTCAAGCGCCCGAAGCCGGGAGCGGTAGTCGTCGACGCGCACTGACCGCCGTACAAAAAACAACGAGGGGCGCCGTTAGGCGCCCCTCGTTCCTTTTCTCGGCGAGGCTTAGTACTCGCGACGGCCACGACCGCCGCCGCCGCCACCACCACCGCCGTATCCGCCGCCACCACCACCGCCACCGCCGCCGCCGCTCGAACCACCGCCGAGCTTCGTGACGTTCTCGGCGGCAGGGCCCTTCTGCCCCTGCACGACGTCGAACTCGACCTTCTCACCTTCGGCAAGCGACTTGAAGCCGCTGCCCTGGATGGCCGAATGGTGCACGAACAGATCCTTGCCACCATCCTCCGGCGTGATGAAGCCGAAGCCTTTCGCATCATTGAACCACTTCACTGTCCCCGTCGTGCGCATCGTGCTGTCTCCGTGCAAGAGCGTTGGCGTACTGCTGTGATCTACCTACCGCGCTGCGTCGTCTGGCCTGCTCAGGCCTCGTGACCCGGCGCAACGGCCGGCGAATGCGGGTCGGCTCGGGGAACCAATGCAGCTTTCGATCCAGACCCGAGAGTATGAGGCTGGTCCCCCCTGAAGCCACCCTTCCAGCCCCCCGATTCGCGCCAAGCTAGCACCTTTCGGCCCCCAGCGCATTAGCCAAAGAACGGTCGCGTCACCGCCCGCGTTCCGTCACTGGAGCCATATTTCATCTGCCCTCCAACCGGATCGCTTCGATGTCAGCCGCCCCCAGCCACGCCGCCCCCCCGTCGCCCACGGATTCCCATCTCGCCAACCCCGACCGGAATCCATCCTTCACCAAGGGGATCTTCCTCGGTGAGTTGCACGAAGAACTGGCCTTTCCCTTCCCCGCACTTCGCGAGGAAGACCGCGAGCCGCTCCGTCTCGTCCTCGATTCCTTCCGCGCCTTCGCCGCCGATAACATCGACTCGAAGCAGATCGATCACGACGGGAAATTTCCCGACGCGGTACGCGCCGGGATGCATGAGCTCGGGCTGATGGGGATGAACATCCCCGAGGAGTACGGCGGGTTCGGCGCGTCAGCACAGCTCTTCAACCGTGTCTTCGGCGAGATCGGCGCGACCGATCCCGCGCTCGCCGTTTATTTCGGCGCGCACCAGTCGATCGGCTGCAAGGGAATCACCCTGTTCGGCACCGAGGCGCAGAAGCGCCAATGGCTCCCTGGCTGCGCGACCGGCGAGACGATCGCCGCCTTCTGCCTCACCGAGCCTGGCTCCGGCTCCGATGCCCAGGCGATGACATCGTCCGCCGTCCCCAGCGCTGACGGCTCGAGCTATACGCTGAACGGGACGAAGATCTGGATCTCCAACGCCGGCTACGCCGGTCTCTTCACCGTGTTCGCCAAGGTCCCCGTCACCATCGACGGCAAGGCGAAGCAGCGCGTGACCGCTTTCATCGTCGACGCGAAATCCCCCGGCATCTCCCTCGGCCAACCCGAGCAGAAGATGGGGATCAAGGGGAGCGATACCCGCACCGTCACCTTCGAGAACGTTCGAGTTCCCGCCGCCAACGTGCTGGGCGCCGTCGGCCAGGGATTCAAGATCGCCCTCGAGATCCTCAACTCCGGGCGCCTCGGTCTCGCGGCGGCTTCTTCGCGCGGCACGCGTCGCGTCATGCAGGCGGCGCTCGTCTACGCGAAACAGCGCGAGCAATTCGGCCGCCCGATCGGCTCCTTCGAGATGATCCAGCAGAAGATCGCGATCAACGCCGCCGAGACCTACGCCGCAGACTCGGCCTGGATGCTCACCGCCGGAATGGTCGATCGCGGCGGCATCGATTTCTCCCTCGAGACTGCCGCCTGCAAGATCTTCGCGAGCGAGCTGGCCTTCCGCGCCGCCAATGACGCGCTGCAGATCGCAGGGGGCATCGGCTACTCGAAGGAATTCCCCTACGAGCAGGCCGTCCGCGACTCGCGCATCAACCTGATCTTCGAGGGCACGAACGAGATCCTCCGCGCCCTGATCGCCCTCACCGCGCTCCAGCAGCCCGGCGAGCGCCTTCGCGCGTTAGGCAGGGCGTTCAAGGACCCGCTCCATTCGCTGGGCGCGATCGGCAGCTACGTCGCCGGCCGCGCCAAGCGCCAGGTCGCCAAGCCCGCGTTCACGAAGGTCCACGCGTCGCTGAAGGACGAAGCCGACCAGGTCGCGACCAACATTCACGACCTCGGCCTCGCCGTCGAGGCGCTGCTGGTCAAGCACGGCAAGGCGGTGATCGAGCGCCAGTTCCTCCAGCTCCGCCTCGCCAACGCCGCGATCGACATCTGGCTGTCCGTCGCCGTCCTCTCGCGCACGACATGGGAGCTCGAGCGCGCCGGCAGCGTCGACGCCGCGGGCGCGGAGCTGGACTGCGCCCGCGTCTTCATCCCGGCCGCGATGCGGCGCGCCCGGCGGAACATCCGCGCCTTGCGCGCGAATCAGGACGACCGTTTGAAGGCGATCGCCGAGCGCGCGCTGGAAAACGTCGATCTCGCGCCGGTGTCGCCGAGCGATCGTTAGGCGCATCGGACGAATCAGGCACGCGCGGTTGGCAATGCAAAACGGCGCCGGGGTTTCGCACCCTGGCGCCGTTCGCTTACAGCTTATCGCTTACAGCTTATCGCTGCGGTGCCTTCACCCGCACTCCGAGAACCCGCAGACGTGGCACTTCACGCATCCCTCCGCATACTCCATCTGGCTCCCGCAGTCCGGGCACGTTCCCATGAAGTTCTGCGCGCCGCTGTCGATCTCGAAGCCGGACATCGACTGCTGCTCGCCCGAAGGACCCGCCGCCACCGGTGACGGCGCCACCGTGACCTCGCGCGCCGGCGCGCTCGGGCCGCCGCTCGCCAGCAGCTCCTGCTGCACGCCCTGCTTGTCCTGCCACCACTCGTAGAGCGCGATGCCGATCGCGTCCGGGACCGAGAGCACCTTGTTCGGTCCGAGTCCGACCGCGCGATCCGACGAGATGCCGCGCAGCTGCTTGTGCACTTCCATCATCGGGATCCCCGAGCGGAGCGCCAGCGAGATCAGCCGCCCCATCGCCTCGGCGTCGGCCATCGCGCTGCCGCCCGCCTTGCCTAACGTGACGAAGACCTCGAACGGCTGGCCGCGGTCGTCCTCGGTGATGTTGACGAACATCGTCCCTAACGGCGTCTCCTTGCGGATCGTCGTCCCGCGCAGGCGGTCCGGGCGCGCCCGCTTCGCGCGGCGCTGCAGGTTCTCCGCCTCGCTCTCGAACAGCGCCTTCCGCAGCCGCTCGATCTCGTTGTCCTTCTCGGCGAGGGTGCCGTGCAGCTCGCCGAGCTGCCGCTTGTCCGCCGCGGCGCCATCGCGCTTCGCCGCCGCCTGTTCCGTCGCCCCCGTCGAGAGCACCTGGTTGTCGCGCGAGCCGTCGCGGTACACCGTGACGCCCTTGCACTTGAGCTCATACGCGAGCTCGTAGATCGCCCGCACGTCCTCGACCGTCGCGGTGTGCGCGAAGTTGGTCGTCTTGCTGATCGCCGAATCGCAGTGCTGCTGGAAGGCCGCCTGCATCCGGACGTGCCACTCGGCGGGAATCAGGTTCGCCGTCACGAACACGCGCTGCCACTTCTTCGGAACCTCGGGATGCTCGACGGTGCCGGTCTTCGCGATCCGCTCCATCAGCTCTTCGCTGTACCAGCCTTCCTTCTTCGCGATCGCGACGAAGTCCTCGTTCACGTCGGGCATCATGACGCCCGCCTGGTTGCGCATGAACGCGACCGCGAACAGCGGCTCGAGCCCCGACGAGCAGCCGGCGATGATGCTGATCGTGCCCGTGGGCGCGATCGTCGTCACGTTGCAGTTGCGAAGCATCTGCATCGGGCGAATGCGCTTGCCTTCCGCGTCGCGCGCGCACGTCTCGTCCGGGCCCCAGATGCTGCGCGCCCACTCGGGGAAGGCGCCGCGCTCCTTCGCCAGCCGCTCGCTCTCCTTCTTGCTCTCGACGTCGAGGAAGGCCATTACTTCCTGGCCCATCTTCACTCCCTCGGCGGAATCGTACGGGATGCCTAACCGTACGAGCATGTCGGCGAAGCCCATCAACCCGAGGCCGATCCGGCGGATCCGCTTCGACAGCGCGTCGATCTCCGGGAGCGGGTACTTGTTGACGTCGATGATGTTGTCGAGCAGGTGCGTGCTGAGCTGGATGTCGCGACGGAACGCGTCCCAGTCCATCACGCCGTCCTTCACGTACAGCCCGACGTTGATGCTGCCCAGGTTGCAG